>JBFJVP010000126.1:0-8043 GCA_041624075.1 Thermoplasmatota archaeon
CCTTGCCGCCAACGGCGGAGGCACTGCCGCCTGAGCCGCCCATGCCGCCCATGCCGCCGGAACCACCCTGGCCGCCGGGGTCGCCGATGACGTTGCCCGGGCCACCCGTGGTGCCCTGGGCTCCGTGGCCGCCGCTGCCGCCGTTGCCACCGCTACCGCCGACGGCAATGGCGTCGCCGCCATGAGCCTTGCACTTCTTGGTGGTTGAGCCGCCGGTCGCAGAGGCCGCTCCGCCTGTGCCGCCGCGGCCGCCTGTGCCGCCGCTGTCGCCCGCCGCTTGACCGTTGCATCCGACTTGCCCATCGCCACCGCGACCGCCGACCGCCGTCGCTCCAGAGGGCCACCTGCCCGTGCTGCCAACCGTGATGGAATCGGCGCCCTTGCCGCCATCCTGGCCGCACGCCATGATTGAGGCACCGTCGCCGCCGATCGCCATGGACGAGCCGCCCAGGCCGCCGTCGCCTTCCTCCAGGACCATATTCACGGGCAGGTGAAGCACTTCCACCTGGGCCGTCGCGCCACCGTTGCCGGCAGTGGCCGTGGCATCGCCGCCATCACCAACCGTGGCGCGGTAGCCGATGGCTTCGGCGTCGCCGCCGTCACCGGCCAACCCTGCGGCCAGCATGCCAGCCGACAAGGGGTGAATGGCAATCTCCACGAGCACGGCGCCCGCAGCCCCGCCGTCGCCGGCCGTGGCCGTTGCATGGGGTGCGCCCTCGTTGGCCGAGGCGGCCACGCTTTGGCCATCGCCGCCGTTGCCAGCACGCAGTTGGCCCCCCTCCACGAACAGTTGCGCTGCCGCGCCCAGGCCCTCCACCACGATGTTGCCGCCGGGCAGACCAGCCAAGCCGGTGACGCTACCCGTGCCCGCGGTGGAATCCAGGTCGCCGGCGTCGCCGGCACGCACGGTCCCGACCACCTTGATCAGGCCAGCGCTTTGCAGGCGAATGGTGTAACCTGCTTCGCCTGGCCCAGCCGTCGCGGCGATCAAGTCGCCGGCAATGGTAATGCTCTGGTGGCCCACCAGGGTGAGATCGCCCACCACCTGATGGGATCCTTCCAAGACCAAGTGATCGGATTCGATGGTCCCAGTCAGCACCGAAACAGTCTCCTTCGAAGCGGCAGCAGCCGTTCCGGCAAGCATCATCAACAGTGTGACCGAAGCCACTTGCCATCGGATGGTGTTCATGTTCTCGTCCTGTGGCAGACGCCACGGCCGACCAGAGACCTGCCAGACTTAGGCCTGGTTGCCGCCGGCTTCCCCGGATCAAGAAAGAATCTGTTACAGGGCTCCCCGGGGAATCTGGTGACAACGACGGCTAAGTGCGTCGGCCCAATGGACGCGTGATGCAATCCCCTTGCCGCGCCTTCACCGCCGTTGTTTTGCTTCTTCTGGTGGGTTCACCCGTTCAAGCCGGCCCTCAGGAAACCATTGAATCCATCGCCGGCAACGCGCCGGGCTCCAATGAGGTCAAGGACACATTGGCTGGGTGCCGACCTCCGTCCCCGCCACGAGACTTGAAGATCGTCACGGACGGCAGCGGCTATCGCCTCACGTGGTCCGGCGCCGTCGATCCCGGCAGCCACCCCATTGACAGTTACCGCGTGTACCGCTTGGATACCACGAGCCCCGAGAACACCAAGATTCCCGTGGCGGTGCTGGGCGCCGGGGCGCGCAGTTGGCACGAATCCGGTGGCCCAGCCTGGACTGCCGTGTACCTGATTGCGTCCCATAACGCCTGTGGGGAAGGCGGCTACTCCAACATCAGCTGGGTGGCAGCGGGCATCCCGCGCGGCGACGCCCTGAGCAAGGACTACCCGCACTGCATCATCCTCGCCATCGTGAACCCGCCGTCATCGCCGTTTGTCTACGGTCCGTTTCTTGAATGCCTCTTGCCATTGCCGGTGGTTGCTTGAGGGTGGCCTTGGTCTTCCTGGCGCTCTTGGGCGTGGCGGCTGCCTCCGCAGCGCAGGGGCAGACGCTGGGCGAACTAAGGGCTGAAGAACTCCACGCC
Organism: Thermoplasmatota archaeon; assembly: GCA_041624075.1. Taxonomy (GTDB): domain Archaea; phylum Thermoplasmatota; class E2; order JACPAO01; family JAHFTW01; genus JBFJVP01. The sequence continues at coordinate 2,016 of JBFJVP010000126.1, forward strand.
ACAACAGCAACGCTCAGCGGCGCTTTGGAGCTGCTCGCGCTGGGCGGGCCAGCGACGGTGATGGCAGATGGACTGGAAATCTCGCTTGCGGCGGATCGGGTCGTCATCGAGACCCGCACGTCGAGTCAAGAGTTCGTCGTGGCGGGGGCGGTGTCGGACACTTCGCGGGCCGATGTCTCGTACCGCACCATGCAGAATGTATCCGGCGCCCTGGAAGCGTGGGCCGATGGACACGAGGTCTTCGTTGTTCCCCGAGCGGCCGGCGTTACGCTGGAAACCAGCCCCCCCATGGTTGCTGCCAAGGCGGGCGAGGGGCACCTGACGGTTCCGGATCGAGCCTACTCCGGGCGGCCGACGCCCAAGGTCGAGACAACTGGTACGGTTCAAGCCAATTTCGTGGGCACGTCCCACATGACTGGTGACTTCACGCTCGTGTTGTGGGGCTGGGTCGGTAATCTCACCGGCAATCAAGGCAGCCACGAGGTTGATTCAGGCCACCGCGAGGAGGCCGTGGACGACCCCGCTGGCTTGCGGCTGGTCCGGACGCAGAGCACGACGCGCCACGTTTTCCTGCACGTGACCGGCGGTGACCTCCGAATGGCGTCGCCGCAAGCGTTCGAGGCCAACCTGGCCGGCGCGGCGTTGCAGGCTGGAAAAGTCAGCTTGGTCGATGTAACAGGTCGATTGCGTGGCGGCGGCGACCTCCGGTTGCTGGTTGCGGACGAGGCTGTATTGATGGGCTCGCTGCACTTGACCCTCGGCGCAGAGGAGCAGTTGCACCTCGGCGTGCGCGGTCGACTGGACGGCGCCGAGGCGGACGGTCGCACCTTGAGCTGGGTTGCGGCCGGGTCTGATGAAACCAAGTGGCGTTTCGCCTTCACATGGGCTCTGCCTGTGCTGGTGTTGCCTGCGCTGTTTGCCCGCTGGCGACGCAGTCGGCACACGGCTCGCTTCGAGGACGCGGAGTTCCTGGTGCGAGCCGGGCATTCGAAGGAGGCGGCATCCATCGCCACGTCCCTGCTGGATTCGAGGACGGTGGGGCGCGAGGCGACGGTGGCAGCGGTCCAGGCCAAGCTGGAATTGGGTCAGTGGCGAGACGCCCAGGCCATCTTGCTGCGGCGTCCCTGGCGAGGCGCCGACGCCGGTCTTTGGAACTACTTGCTGGCGGTGGTCCAGGCGCGTGCCGGTGACGCCGAGGCTCTACTCAACCACTTGGAGCGTGCCTGTCGGGTGAGTCCGCACCTGGTCGATCGCATCCTGTTTGAGACGGCGTTTGCTCCCTACCTGGAGCGCCCTGATCTCCATGCCATGGTGGCGCGCATGAGGGACGCGGCGTGAAGCGGGACGGCGAAGCGACGAGGCGTCGGCTGTTGGCGTGGCTGGAGGGCCACCCCGGAGCGCGCCTCAGCGACGTTGCCGCCTTCTTGGATGTGACGCGCACGGCAGCCGTTTACCATGTTCGTCAATTGGAGCGCAGCGGCCATGTCCGCGTGGTGGTGGCTCGGCGGCAGCGCCTGCACTTCGCTAACCACGCGCACCCGGAAACCCAGGACCTGCTGGGTTTGCTGCGCCTGGAGCGCGCCCGGCAGATCGTTGAGGCCCTGCGTGAAGACCCCACCTTGTCGTGGCGTCGCCTGGCGAAGCAGTTGGGGGTTACTCCAAAGGCGATCCGTTGGCAAATTGGCCGCTTGGAGGACGAGGGCCTGCTGGAAGTCCGGGATCAGGGCGACCGGCACCGGGTTCGGCTTCACCCCGTCGTGGCGCGCGAGTTGGAGGCGCAGGCCGTGGCAACGGCTCGCCCGTAACCGAGGCTGTAGGGCACCGCACCTCTCAAAACGAGGCTGCGTGTCGCGGGCAGCATGAGCCAAACCACCGTCGGACCACTGGGCCCCGGCCAAGGTCGCGAAGGCGTTACCACCGAGTCCATGATGGCCGCCACCGGCCTGAACTGGAAGGTCGCCAAGGAGTACGAGGACATCACGTACCACAAGGCGGACGGCATAGCCCGCGTGGCGTTCGACCGCCCCGAGATTCGCAACGCGTTTCGGCCCAAGACCACGGATGAGGTCATCGACGCCATGATGGACGCGTGGCACGACACCTCGATCGGTGTCGTGTTGTTCACGGGCAACGGCCCCAGCGCCAAGGATGGCAAGTGGGCGTTCTGCTCCGGCGGCGACCAGACCGTCCGCGGCGACGCCGGCTACGTCGACGATACGGGCGTGCCCCGACTGAACGTCCTGCGCTTGCAGCGCATCATTCGCTCCATGCCCAAGCCGGTCATCGCCCTCGTGGGTGGCTATGCCGTGGGCGGCGGCCACGTCCTGCACGTCATGTGTGACCTCTCCATCGCCGCCGAGAACGCGGTGTTCCAGCAAACCGGCCCCAAGGTCGGCTCGTTTGACGGCGGCTTTGGCAGCAGCCACCTCGCCAGGCTCGTGGGCACCAAGAAGGCCCGTGAGATCTGGTACTTGTGCCGCCAGTACAACGCCGATCAGGCGCTCCAGATGGGCCTTGTCAACCACGTCGTGCCCCTGGAAGAACTGGAGGCGGCCGGCGTTGAGTGGGCCAACGAGATCCTGGACAAGAGTCCGTTGGCGATCCGCACCCTCAAGTCCGCCTTCAACGCCGACGAGGACGGCCAAGCCGGCATCCAGGAACTCGCCGGCAACGCGACGCTGCTGTTCTACCAGACTCCGGAGGCGCAGGAGGGCCGCGATGCCTACTTGCGGGGCGAAAAGCCGGACTTCCGTAGCAAGAAATGGTTGCCATAAGTTGCGCCTCTGAGGAACGGAGTTTATTGCACTCTGGTCAATCCAGTGGCGTGGGGCGACGCACGCTGCCGCTGGCGCCGCACCAGCCCTGATCGCCGACTCTACCCGGGGCCCACCAGGAGCGGCGACGCAACAGCGCCGGCAGCCGGCGAAGCCCCGATCGGCAGGATGGCTAACGGTTAAGCCGGGTCCACTACTGGTGGTTTAGCATGTCTTCACGGAACTGGTTCCATCGGCTTTTGGTTATGGCTGCAGCGCTGTGCTTTGTGACTCTAGGTCTGGCGAATCCCGCCGCCGCGTGCGAAGATCCCTGCAACGGTCCGCCCAGCGGCTACATTGACCCCAAGGACCTCTGCATTCCGTACTGCGACCGAATCCTGGGCGCGCCCAATGCGGTGGTCGAGATCCTACGGGACCGCTGCATTCCGTACTGCTAATCCCGGCGGCGCCGTCGTTCTGGCGGCAAAGGCCAAACCGGCAACCCCAGTCGCCACCCCATGGCCTGGGGAGTTTGGCTGTCCACCCTGCGAATTCGAACCCTGCCGGCCGCCGCTGTACCTGTTCTCATGGGCGCGGCGCTGGCCTGGCGAGTGGAGGCATTCGCGTTGCTACCGGCACTCGCCGCCTTGGCGGGCGCCCTCCTGATTCAGATTGGCACCAACCTGGCCAACGACTACTACGATCACGTCAAGGGCGCCGACACTCCCGATCGGGCTGGGCCGGCCCGGGCCAGCGCAACGGGGGCCCTTAAGCCACAGGCGGTTCGCAACGCGGCGTTTGGCGTGTTTGGCTTGGCGGCCGTGGTCGGCGCGTACCTGATCTGGGTCGGGGGAGTGCCGATTCTCATCATTGGCGTAGCCGCCATTGCCAGCGGCATCCTGTACACGGCCGGGCCAAAGCCTCTGGCCTATGTTGGACTGGGCGATCTGTTCGTGTTCGTGTTCTTCGGGCCGGTGGCGGTCATGGGCACCATCTACGTGCAGGCACCTGAGCGGTTCGCCGAGCCAGGAGTGTGGATGCCTGGCTTCTTCTGGGGTCTGGCCGTGGGTGCGCTGGCCACCGCGATCCTGGTGGTCAACAACTTGCGCGACCGCCCCACGGATGAGCGGGCTGGAAAGCGCACCCTGGCGGTTCGCTTTGGGGACCGCTTCGCTCGCGTGGAATACGTTGTGGCTCTTGCTGGGGCGTACCTGCTGAGCCTTCTGGCATTTCAGCGCCACGCCGACTGGACACAGATCCTTCCCCTTGCCAGCCTGCCCCTAGCCATTGGGTTGACGCGGACCGTGTGGACCCATCACGACGACCGTGCGGCGCTCAACCCTGCCTTGGGGGGTACGGCCCGGCTCTTGCTGGTCTACGGTGCCTTGGCGATCCTGGGGCACATCCTGGGGGCGTGAGCTTGCAGGTTCGGCTGCACGACGTCGAACTCCCGCTGGCGGTCCCGTACCGCTGGGCCAAGGGAGTCCAACGGGTGCGTCGATTGTTGCTCGTTGAGGCACGCGATGGAGAGCTGACCGGTTGGGGGGAATGCGCGCCTCCACCCCACGACCCCACGCCAACGAGTCAACTGGCCCACTTGGCAGCCCCGTGGCTCGCGGGCGATTCGCCCGAGGCGATCCTGGCGGCCCTGGACGCGTGCCCCCATCCGCGTGTTCGCGCCGGCATCGCGGGCGCCATGCTGGATCTACAAGCCCAACGCGCCGGGTGCAGCGTGGCACAACTGCTGGCCTCAAGCTCTGCGCTGGGTCCGCCCTCACGCCGCGTGCCGGTCAACTGCCTGATTACTGCAAGAACGCCAGAGGACGCGGGCTCTGCCGCAGCCGCTGCCGTTGCAGCGGGTTTTCGAACCTTGAAGGTCAAATGCAGCAACGACCGGGCAGGCGACGTGGCACGCGTGGCGGCCATTCGGGAGGCCGCCCCCGGCGCCCGGCTGCGGTTGGATGCCAACGAGTCCTGGGATGCATCCTGGGCGGCCGAGCACCTGGAGGCGTTGGAGCCCTATGGGATCGAGTACGTCGAACAGCCGCTGCCTGCAAGCGAACCAGCCGATTTGGTGCGCTTGTCGGCCAACAGCCCCATTCCCATTGCCCTCGACGAAACAGCCACCGATGTGGCCACCATTGGTGCCCTGCTGGACGCGGGCGCCGGCCATCATGTCATCCTGAAGCCCCAGCGCCTGGGCGGCATCGATCGGGCCGTGCAGGCCATCGCGGCCTGCTCGGAGAAGGGCGTGCGCGCGACCATCACCAACAGCCTCGAATCTGCCGTTGGGTTGACGGGGGCGCTCCACGCCGCCTCCCTGCTGCCAGAACCGATTCCCGACTGCGGCCTTGGCACCGCATCCTACCTGGCTCGTGACGTGGCCCCACCGCCGCCCGTTTCATCCGGGTACATGGCCGTTCCCGCGGGCCCGGGACTTGGCCTGGGGGAGGTGCGCGTTGCGGCTCACATGGTTTGAGGACGGCAGCGAACACGCCCTGGACGACGTGGCCTTCGAGGAGCGCGTCAACCGCGCCGTGAGTGTTCTGCGCAACCTCGGCGTACAACCCGGCCTGCGCATCGGGGTTGTGGCAGGGGCCAGTCCCCTTCATGTGGTCCTGCACGCCGCGGCTCGTCGGCTCGCCTTGGCGATTTGCCCGCTGGATCTGCGTGGTCCCGACGACCGGCTGATCCAGCAATGGGAACTCCTCGGAGTCGAATTGGTCGTGGCTGAAGCCGGGCTCGCGTCCCGCCTGGCTGCCTGGCCTGGCCCGCTGGTGGTCGCCAACGCCGACGGCACTGATCTGCAACAGGTGCGCGGCACGCTGATGGCGCCCCGGCACCCGGGCCATGACACGGCCGTGATCGTGCAGACCAGTGGAACGACGGGAACGCCCCATGCCGTGCACCTTTCCCGGGATGCCCTGGCCCGCCACGGCCAAGCCGCGCACCGGCGCCTGGGTAGCGGACCGGACTCGGTCTGGCTGGCAGTGCTGCCACTGGTTCACGTCGGCGGAGTCGCCCTGGTCCGACGCTGCCTGGACGGGGGACACCTCGTTCTCCACGCCCGTTTCGAAACGACCCGCGTGGGGGACGCATTGGAACGTCACGGAGTCACCCACGTGAGCCTCGTTCCCACCATGCTCCACCGGCTGCTGGAGGCCGAAGTCCGTCCACCCCCGGCGTTACGGTGCGCGCTGGTGGGCGGCGATCGCCTGGCACCTGAACTGGCAGCGCGAGCCCTCACCGCCGGGTGGCCCGTGTACGCGACGTAC
>JBFJVP010000127.1:0-7951 GCA_041624075.1 Thermoplasmatota archaeon
CGGCCCCCAAGTACGCCGGCCTGGACAAGGTCAACCCCGGCTCGGTCATCCTGAGCGGTGTCATGATGCTGCGCCACCTCGGCTGGAACGAGGCCGCCGACATGATCGACGCCAGCCTCGCCAAGACCATCCTCAACAAGACCGTCACGTACGACTTTGAGAGGATGATGGAGGGCGCCACGCTCCTGAAGTGCAGCGAGTTTGGCCAAGCGCTCGTTGACAATATGGTGGCCGTAACGGCCGAAGCGACAGCGTAGGCCGTTGCGGCGCGATGGCGGCCCTGCGTGCAGGGCCGTCGGACGGGCCGCTGGGACCGTGAGCGCATCGAATAGACTCAACCTCTACCTTCAACCCCCGTTTCTTGCCGTGGCGGCCGCTGGCCGCCTGGATGGCGTTCTCATCACAAGCCTGGCCGACAGGACGTTGCATCAGGTTTGGTGGTCGACGTTCACGTCGCCAGCCAGTAGCCCAGGCCCACCTACACCGCCTGCTGGACTGGCTCCCGTTGAGGTTCGAGGGCGGCGGCTTTGCGCATTTCAATGATCCACCAGCCGTCTTCCCGTGTGGCGTCGGGTTCGCCGAAGGGGCCTTGGCGCAGGATGGGTAGGAGTTCTGCGTGGAGGCGGCGCGTGGAGTATCCGTGTGTGGTGAAGATGGCGCGGACCCACCAAGTGAGACCGGGAAACGGTCGCCTGCCGGTCCAGGCTTCCAGTTCGCCGCGGGTCATGTCGCCGGCGCCTTCGACGATCCAGAAGGTGCCCCCGGGCCGCAGGACGCGGTGGATTTCGTCCAGGCTTTCTTGGGGACGCGACCAGTGGTGGAAGCTTTCGGTGGTAATCACCCAGTCCAGGCTCGCGTCGGGTAGGGGCAGTTGGTGGCTGGCCCCTTGGTCGAAGCTGAGGTTGGGGGCTTCGTGCTTGCGCGCGATTCGAACTTGTACAGGGTCGAGGTCTAGCCCGCGAACGTGGGCTTGGGGGTGGCTTCGGGCGATGGCGGCGGCCAGGTGGCCGGGCCCACAGCCGATGTCCAGGATGTCCTTTGCATCCGGGTTGCGCACGGCCAGGCGGTCGTAGAACCGCTGGAGACGTCGGGCGACCAGCCTGTCGAAGATGTGGTGGCCCCCCAGGGGCAAGGTTTCGCGCACGGGCGCGCATGAATCAGACTGTCTTGGGCTCTTGCTCTCGTGCCGATTGGGTCAAGCGCCCACTGGCCACAGCAAAGGGCTTTATTCAAGGCTGGAAGGTCTACTGCCATGCGTTTATTGTTTCTTGCGTCGATTTTGTTGATTTCTGGTTGCCTGGCTGTTGACAACTCCGTGGACGTGCAAGGTGAATCCGAGACCGCCGAGGCCACCGACGTGGCAGAGGTCGAGTACGCCGCGCAAACGAGCCAGAGGACCGTCGCGGGCCCTTGGAACATGTGGCTTGAGGTCGCGGTTCCCGAGGGGGCACGGGAAATTCACGTCGAACTGGATTTTGACCCCTATTCCGGTTTGTACGACATCATCGCGTACGGCCCAGATGGCGAGCAGAGCCGGTGCGGTGGCCCATGCGTCACAGTCCTGCACGGCGGGAGCCTCAAGCTGCTGCTGGACGCGGGCCAGCCCGGTGACTGGCGGTTCCAGTTCGCAGGCAATGGCGCCGGCGTCGTTCAAGGCTCGTACTCGTTCATGGGCCCCGAATAGGGCGCCCACCTAGCGCCCGCCGGGGGGTCCTTCTGCCACCAGCGGCGCCCCGGGCAGGCGTGCGACGTGCGTGATTCTTGGCGTGTGCCAGAACCAACGAGCAAACCAGGGCGGCCGCAGGACGAACAGCATCCCGAGGGCGGCGCTGAAGGCCACCCGGTTTTCGAGCAAGCCATACCAAAACCATTGGTTGTCCCAGAAGCCGTACAGCACCATGGCGCAGAAGCTGATGGTGCTCCAGACCAGTGCGTGCAAGCGAAACTTGGTGTGGAAGTCGCTGCCACCGTGCCAACGCAGCAGGCGCAGTGCGGCTAGGGCAACGGGGATGAATAGCATGCAGCCGAAGCTCAGATCGACCCACTGGGGGGTGGTGCGTGTGGGCAGGATGGCGACGTTCCACGGAAGGATTTCGTACCGGTCGGGAAGTTGGAAGAGCGTAATCGTTGCAACGGCGCTCAGCATGACGATTCGGTAGGATTGCCAGATCCGGGGATGAAACGTGCCGTCCATTGTCCACAGGAGTCGAATAAAGGCCAGGAGGCCCTGGGTGAAGAGCAGTCGCCGCACGAAGAGGACTGGCAAGGCCCACTCGGGACCCATGACGCCCAGGATCACCAGCAGTGCGAAGCCGCCGTCGAGGACCATGAAGCCCATGGCCCCGTACCAGAACCAGAGGCTGTAATGGACCGCGCCGGTGCTGTCGCCGCGCAGGGCGTCGACGCGGAGCCCAACGTACCCAAACATGACCGCCGTCAACAGGTCGAGCAGGATGCCGATGGCCAGCGTGGTCTCGGACAACGAAGATATGCCGCGTCCGGGATGCAAAAAGGTCAGCGGCCGGGCGATTGGCCTGGCGGGCTTGAGGGGAGCAGGCCGTTTGTCACTTGGGCACTGCACCACGCGGCGGGCGTGCGCCGCTCATTCGTTTCGGATCGGCGCGCCCGTGGGAATCACGTCTTTTGCCTCGATGCGCCCGTGGGCGAAGATGCGCCGATCGACGGGAACCGCCTCCCAGGCTGCCACCTTCGGGGCGTGCAACAGGTCGGGCGCTTCGTCAGGACCGGCGGCCATCCAGGCGTCCATTTGGTCCGGCTCGAGTTCGCAGACTTGGCGGTTGTGGAAGCGGCCAAAGAATGCATTGGGTTGGGTGGTGATGATGGCGACGCAGAGGCGCGGTTCGCCCTGCACCTTGCGCTGGCCAGCCAACGCGGGCATGACCATGGGTCGTCCGTCGATGCGGCGGAACCAGTAGGCCTGCTTTTCGCCGCCGGGACCCGGCGCCATCTCGTAGACTGCGGTGGCCGCCACCAGGCACGGCGTCTTGCCGAGCATGCTGCCCCACAGCCGGCTCGTGGCGAGCTTGTCGTCCCGTGCGTTGCCCACGGGTCGCCCCGCCCCGATGGGGAACCCCCAGCGTGCCCGCACGATCCTTCGGCCGTCGTCATCGTTGACGGCCACGGGCAGCGTGGTCGTGAGCCGCACGACCGGATGGGGAATCCAGTCTCCCTCGTAATCCCATCGTGGCGCTCGCAGGGCATCCTGCAATTCCATGTCGCTTGCCTGCAGTCCGATGAGGCCGGCCACGGTGCGGCAAGGGCGCGGGGGCCAAAAGTTGGTGGGAAAGGAGGAAGAGGGGGTTGGTGCCGGTCGGGGCATTGCCGGTCGGGGCATTGCCGCCAGGGGCGGCGGGAGCGCCGATGCTAGCCCTCGCCGGGAGCCTCGCCACCCGGTCCGCGGGGTCCGTGGGGACCGTGGGCGGGCCCACCGGGGCGACGCGGCCCGTTCTCCTCCATCTCGGCGCGGCGCTCGTCACAGAACTCGGCGTCGTGCTCTTCCAGGCAGCGCTCGTACATCTGCTCGGCACGCTCTTCGCGCAGGCTTTCGATCTGCTCTTTGCATTCACCGACGGTGATGTTCAAGTCGCACACTTCCCAGATCGGGGGCGGTCCACGGTGGCCGGGACCAATCACGCCGGACAGGGGGCCTTCTCCATGCTGGGCTGCCTGCACGGCCAGGGCGCCGCCGCCAATGAGGGCGACAGCCGCCAGGGCCGTGATCCACTTGGTTTGGTTTCGCATCATGCTCACCAACCTCCACATGGCGGCCTGCCAGGTTATGCAGTGCGCACGATGCGTCCGAACGAATCGTTCGTAAGTCGCTTAAGGGGCGCTAGGCGCTGGCGGTCGCGTTGCTGCCCCCGGGCCCGTTGACTGTTTTGCTGCTGCAAGCGGCCACTGTGGTGACCGCGTTGGTAGGTGTAGCCAGGTTGGTTCAGTTGTACCGACTGGCGGCGGACCGGCGCATCGTGCGCTTGGCGCTGTTTTTTGGCTTGTTTGCCGCCGCCGTGGCCGTTCAGGTCTTCGTGACCTTGTCCTTCGTGCCCCTGGAGCGGCCTCCACCGGGATTTCCGCGCGAACGCCCTCCCATTTGGACCGGCATCCTTCATCACGTGCTGATGCTGGCCTCGCTGGCGGTGGCCGTGCGCGCCTATGGTAGCCCTGGCCGTGCTGCGACAGAAGGCGCTCCGGCTGCGGCGCTGGGCCCCATGCTGTTTGCACGCACGGGGTTGCTGCGCATGGCCGAGGCCGGCATCACGCTGTACATCGCCGTGCGGGCCTTGATGAACTACCGGCACCGCCGCAACCCCGGCTCCCTGGCAGTTGCCGCCGGCTTTGCGTTGTTTTTCCTCGGCCACCTCAGCTTCTGGATCTTCCATCCCCAGAGGGGGCCGCGGCCCTTCTGGGCTGAATTGCTAACCCTTGGGGCGGTAATCCTGCTGGTCAGCCGCGTTCCGCGGAGGCGGAGCTAGTTGCCCGCGGCCTACCGCAGCCCGTCTCGCCTCGTCCTGGACATCATGCGGGCCGTCCACCAAGAGGGCGTTGCCCAAGTCACCCGCCTGCAACTGCTTGCCAACCTGCCCCATACACGCCTGAAGAGCCACCTCGATGACTTGGTCGCCAAGGGTTGGATCGAGGAACTGGATGAAAACGGGCGGCGGGCCTGGCGTCTGAGCCCGGCGGGGCGCGAGGTGTTGCAGGAACTGGAGCGCGTCGAGGAGGCCATGCAGGACTTTGGACTCGCCCTCTAATCGGTCTTGGCGACGTTGCGGTCAACCCGGACGCCTTCGGCTTCAAGGGCTGCTAGCAGGGCTTCAGGGTTGGGCGTGGCCACCACCAAATCCCAGCCCTCCAACTCCAAGCGCACGGCCGTCTTGCCCCAGACCGAATACGCGATGGCACCCTTGGCCAAGCGGATGCCCCACCCCCCGTAGCGCCACCAATCATACGGCTCGCTCCAGGCGCGGCGAACGCGATGCAGATCCAAGGTCCGCCGCCAGATCGGCCAATAGGCTAGCACGAGGCGCCGTGGTTCCACGCGCGTGGCCAGGTTGGAAGTCATGAGAAACGCGATCGCGACCCCGAGGCCCAGCACCGCCAGGAATTCGTTGCGGCTGCCCAGGGCCCACGTTGCGCCACCTGCCAAGCCAACGGCGACCACTGCCACGGCCCCGGTGACCCATACGACCGGGTTTCGCACGAGCCACTGGCGTTCGCTGAACACATGAGCCAATTCGATTGCACGGGGTTTAATGCACGTTGCTTGGGGCAGAGGGCCCCGGGAGCGGGGTAACCCGCAGGCTCCAGCCGCTGCCACCCAATCCGCCAATTCGCCAACACGCCACAGGGGCCAGCACGGGCAAGGGGCTTTGGCTTCGAACTGTCGAGGGGCCCGGTCGAGTTCCCGCTCGGCCAGGCTCCACTTGCGCGAGTCCACCGCATTCTTACGGCTCACGGGGCGAAGGTCAAGAGCGCTGGCGGGCATCGGGAGGCATGAAGGTCGCTATTCTCGGAACTGGCGCCGTCGGCCAAGCGTTGGCCAATGGATTTTCGCGGCATGGTCATCAGGTCGCCTTGGGCACCCGGGATCCCGGTTCCGGCAAGCTGTCCGAATTCCTGGGCCAACACCCTGACATCCAGCTGACCACTCATGAAGAGGCGGCTACGTGGGCGGACATCGCGGTCCTGTGCACCGCGTGGGCTGGCGCCCAGGCGACCCTCGAATTGGCAGGCGCTGAAGCCCTGGCGGGAAAGGTCCTCATCGACGTGACCAACCCCCTGGGCCCAGGCCCCAACGGGTCCAGTGGGCCACCGTCCTTGGTTTTGGGGCACACGGACTCTGCTGGTGAACAGGTCCAGCGCTGGGTGCCGGGCGCCAAGGTCGTCAAGTGCTGGAACATCGTGGGCAACGCCCACATGATCGACCCGGATTTCCCCGACGGGCCCCCGACGATGTTCATCGCCGGCAACCACGAGCAGGCAAAGGCAACGGTGCAGGATCTGCTGGATTCATTCGGCTGGGACTGCTCCGATCTTGGCGGCATCGAATCCAGCCGGTACCTGGAACCGTTGGCGATGGTTTGGATTCTCGATTTCTTTGCCACCGGAAGCGGCAACATGGCGCTTCGCATGCTGCGAAAATGACTCGTCCCGACAATTTCTTTTTGTAATCGCCAAATTGGTCTGCGTATCGGTTCCACACCCAAACACCAACACGCACGCACCCCAACGGAAACTTGCCTCTTCGGGGGCAGGAACGAGACCATGAAAACCAACGTCAAGTATGTTAGCGCAGCCGCCGTGATTCTGCTTTTTGCACTACCTGCACCCATGGAGGCCAGCCACACCCCCCAGCACCTTGTGGCATCCGGCGATTCCACCGTGGCATTGATCGATCTCCAGCCCACGGACATCGCCGCCATCCCCGTCAACCCTGATGTTGCTGTGAATCCAGACATCTTCGACGCGCCGGCTGAGATGCTGCTTTCCGGCGTCCTGGACGTGCAGACGGGCGTTGATACCGTCATCTGTGCAACCGGATCGGTGCAGTGCGGTTCCCAGTATGGCCACACGTTTGCGGCGGCCAGTTCTGCCAATCACAACCCCATTCGGATTTCAGTGATTCCGGTGCTCGATGGACATCCCGTAGCGGGCCTTTCCGCCAGCGATTTCCATTGGGACAACCGCTTCACGCCGGCGGGCGCAACGGCTGCTGCCAAATTCGAACCGGCCGGGTGCAGCAATTGCTTCCAACAACAGGACGGCCACTACGTCTTCTTCGTCCACCCCGCCAATAACGGGGCCCATTGGAAGGCGGGTCACTACTTCGCCAAGCTCGAGGTTTCGGCGGGGGGCGCCCATGGGACCGCCCTGGTTGAGTGGAGCATTAGCTAGGCGCTTCAATGAATCGACATTCTCACCCTTCTCCAACACCTGTTCTGGCCGCCCGATTGCATGTGTGGCCCTGACGAAGCCGCGGCCCGGGCGCCATCACGCGCGCCGTTTGACCGCTACGGCTAGCGCGGCGACGATCAAGCCAGCTAGCCACGGGGCCACGGATACTGGCGTATCCTCGTCTTGGCCAGCGCCGCCCGCTCCGCCCGTGCCCATCACCCGGATGACGCCATCCATGAAGCTGGCGTGGGGCTGGCAGAAGTAGAAGAAGGTGCCAGCCTGGTCGAATGCCTGGGTCGCTTCGCTCCCCTGGCTGCCCAGGGTGTGGGACCAGTCGCCGTTGGACCTCTTGGCCGATAGCGAGTCCGTGCTCGTGGCCGTGTGGAAGACCGATTCGTCGTTGATCCAGCGAATGGAGTCGCCCTGGGCGAGGGTGACTTCTCGGGGTTCGAAGGCGTATGGTGCGCCGCTGTCCCCCGTGGACACCAGATGGACTTCCACCTCCTTCGCCGAACCCATAGGGATCAGCAAGAGGCAGACAAGGAAGAGGGTCAGCCAGACCGCGCGTGCATGCATGCGCGCCAATGGCCGGCTGGCTTGGTCAATGCGTCGGTGTGTGTGGACGGCGTGCCCCTAGCACATGGGTGGCGGCGTCGGGCCAAACTCGTGATGAACGCCCGGGCCACCTGTGGCGCCAAACGGCGACTCGAAGTCCCGCACCGCCACATGGATCAGCCAGTAGCCAGGTTGGCCGGGCTGGCCGCCGTGGCCAGCGTCGTACGTCGCCGCGTGGCTGACGTGGTGGTGCGTGAAGTCCGTCGTAGGCTGGTCTGCGGCACAGAAGTCGCCGCGCACACCGATGCCCATCCACAGCAATTGGTTCGCGTCGGCCGGGTCGTCGGCGTCCCAGTGGGTGAGCATGAAGACCTCCTCGTTGAGCCACTTGATGGCGTGGCTGGGCCACGGCTCTTGGCCGCCGCGCAGGGGCTCGTCGTCAAACAGGGCCACTAGGCCAGCGCGCTCTAGTGTGTCAAGC
>JBFJVP010000128.1:0-7929 GCA_041624075.1 Thermoplasmatota archaeon
CAGCGGCCAAGCCGGAGCCTGCATCGGCTCCGTCTACGACCGCTGGGCCTACGCCTGCGCGGGCAGCTACCACGACTGCACGCCCTACCTGGCATTCCGCGGCGGAGCCCGCCTCATCTGCGGGTAGGCAAAGCCGGCACTCAGCAAGTTCTGCAGCTGCGCCGCTGGCAATCCCGATCCGTCCTCGCTTGACCAAGCCACGAGCAGCGCAGACCTCTTTGGCCCGATCACTGCCCAAGCCAGCAACAACCCCCAGCCGGAATCCCTCAAAAGGAACAACCGCCGTGCAGCGCGCCATGGACATCGAAACCGGAAGCGCCCGCCCCCTCAGCGCCGTCAGCGCCCAGGTCCGGATGCGTCACCACACCATCATCCAGGACAAGCCCCCCGCCAACGGCGGCAACGACGCCGGACCCATGGCCAGCGAGCTGCTGTTGGCCGGGCTGCTTGCCTGCCAACTCAGCACGTTGCGCAAGGTGGCTGACAAGCGGCGCATTGAGGCTGAAGTGGTGGATCTGCGCGGCGATCTGGTGTTCAATGACGCCGGCGACATCGAGCGGGTGGACCTACACTACCAACTGCAGACGGACGCCCCGCCCGGCCAGGTGGAGACCCTGCTGCGCCTCACGGACAAGGCATGCACGATCAGCCGTGCGCTCAGCGTGCCGGTGCACGCACAGTTCGTCATCCTGGCTGTTTAGTCGTGGCCTTCCAGGTCGGCGGCAGCGGCCCCGGCATCCAGGGCCAAGTCAAGGTACGCCCGGTTGATGGTTGGCAGATGAGCCAACCCTAGCCGCTCGAGGGCCGCATGGACGCGTTGTCGCGCTTGGCCCTCGTCCTGATCGAGGCACTCGATTTCCAGGAAATCCCCGAGCCCGTCCAAATGGTCGAGCGACAGTTCCAGCGTGCCGTCGGCGTCATCCAACAGGAAGCGTTCCCGCCGCTTGCGCAGCCGGGCCGCCACCTTGAAGCCCAAGGCCTCCAGCATGTCGGTCGGGTCGACCAAGACCGGAACCGCGTGCTCCGTGCGCACCTTGAGCGCCCCGCCGCGCTGGGGGCCCTTGTAGGTCACATCCATGTGGTCGCCGTCGCGTCGCACGCGCAGCGCCTCATCGCCGGCAACCAGGTCCCGGCACGGGTGCTGGAAGAAACGATCGTCCTGTTGCGTGGTGCCCGCAGCCCGAGCCCCAGCCTGCTCGAGTTGTCGCCGCAGCGCGGCTGGATCCTCGACGGCAACCTTCGCTTCGACCTCCAGCACGCCAGCGGCGACGGAGCGATGGCCTAAAGCGGTGCCGTCCCTGCGCGCAGCGTGAAGCGGATCCTGCTGGTGCTCCTAACGGCCAGCCTGGCAGTGTCTGCCGGCTGCCTCGAGCCCTTCCGTGCCCACATTGACCCCGAGGTCGTTCCGCCCACCTGGGAGCGCAGTGACAGCCCTGTCCATGGCAGCGTTTTCCGGGGCAAAGGAGTTGAGACCCTGTACGAGTTCGACAGCGGCGAGGGCGCACCGTTTCCAGCCATGCTCTTGCTCTTCAGCCTCAGGGAGATTTCACGCAGCGGCGTCGACGACTTGCTGCGCTTCACGCGGGACGTCGTCGAAAACGCTGCGGAGGAGAACGGCATCCAACTGGATCCCGGCGAAAACGACAGCGGCGAACGGCAACTCAAGAATGGCGCCAACACGCGCTGGTTCACCCGAGCCGGCACCGGCGAGGCGTCGGATCTGTTTGCTAGCGGCGAAGAGGTGCGCATCATCGGCGAGGCCTGGTACGATGGCCGGAGCCGCACGAGCGTGGTCGTGGTCGGCATGGCGCAAGTCTCGGGCGAAGGCCGACTACCCTTCCAGACCATCTCCGACGAGACGACGTGGGTCCGCATCGTCGGCGATCCGCACGGCACGATTAACGAAGCCACCTCGGCCCAGGGCTTCATCTACAACACGGTTTCTCATGGTTGATTCGACGCCCCCCGTCGCCCGGTTTCCGACGACGCCCCGTATCCGCGAGTGGGCCCGCAAGCACCGCTTCAGTGATTGGATGGTTGCGCGCCTGGTGAAGGTCACCGATCAGCCCGGTCGGTTGCTGGAGGGCCTGCAGCTTCGGCCCCGCAATTACATCCGGGTCAACCCGTTACGCACGGAGGTTGACGAGTTAATCAAGCGGTTGGCCGCCCGTGGCTTTGAGTTGGGCCGCACCGACTTGGACCCCAACGTGTTGGCGGTGCGCCACGCACCGGTCAGCCCGGGGGCAACCGTGGAACACATGATGGGCATGACGACGCCCCAAGACCTAGCCAGCGCCAGCGCGCCCCTTGCCTTGGGTGCGCGGCCGGGTGATGTGGTGGCCGACCTGGCGGCTGCTCCCGGCATCAAGACGCTTCACGTTGCTGGCGACCTGCAGAACCGGGGAGCCATCGTTGCCGTGGAGCCCGATGCCCAGCGCCTCCGCTCCCTGCGGTTCAACCTGGAGCGGTGCGGCGTCGCCTCGGCAGCCCTGCGCCTTGAGACCGCGCAGCAAGTGCCGGGCCGCAACTGGGCTGATCGAGTTTTGCTGGATGCGCCCTGCACCGGCGAGGGGACGATGCCTAAGGACAAGTCCCGCCGCCGGGGCACCCCGGACGAGATCGAGAAACTGGCATCCATTCAGATGGAGGTGGTGGACGCCGCCGACCGCATCCTCAAACCGGGTGGCACCATGGTGTACGCCACGTGTACATTTGCCCCCGAGGAGAACGAATGCCAGGTGCAGCGGCTGCTGGATCGGGGCTACGACATCCTGGAGTTGCCGTTTTCACAGTGCGCTGGCGAACCACTGGCGTCGGGCGTAACGGAGTGGCCGGGCTACGAGTTGGATCCCCGCATGACGCGCCTCAAGCGCTTCCTGCCCGGCGTCCACCCCACCCTTGGCTTCACATTGGCTTTGCTTCGCAAGCCCGTCAGGGGGCAAGACTCATGATTCGGGGACCTGAAGGCTTCGAGGAGGCGGCGTTCCGCGGCTTCCTGGACGCCGTCGAAGACAACCTGGATGACAAGTTCCTGGCCGGCCTTGAGCTGGTGGTCGAGGAAGCCGAAACGGAGACGGCCCCCTCAGCTCCCGGCGCCCCGCAGGCCACGGGCGACCCAGAGGAGGCCCGAAGGACACTGTGCCTGGCTACGCGGGAACTGCTGCAACTGCCCCTCGAATTGCTGCTGGACGCCGAGCACGCCGGCCTGCCCGTCGGGGAACTGGAAGCAGACGGACAGGACACGTGGTTTACGCTGGATCTGCAAGGGGCAACGCGACTCGCAGCCCTCACGCGCGCCCAAACCGTCCGTGTTCGCGAACGGGCCGCCCACTTGTTCCTGTACGGGCGCGACATCCTTGGCGAATCGGTTCTCTGGTACGATGGCCGCCTCAAGCCCGGCGACGCGTGCGTGGTTTGCAGTCCACGGGGCGAGGCGTTGGGCATTGGTGCCGTTGTCGGCAGGTTCAAGGGCCAAAGGTCGGCTGTCCGACCACTCCATGACCTCGGCAGCTACCTCAGGGACGAATCCTGAAGCCCTCGAGTACACCGTCATCGTTGTCACCCGGGGCGACGGCGCCGACAAGGAGTTCCTGATGGTCCGCCACAGGGAGCGTGGCTGGGAGTTGCCGGGCGGCAAACTGGAGGACACCGAGGGCCCGGTGCACTGCGCCCTGCGGGAATTCCGTGAAGAAACCGGCCACCTGATTGCTGAGCCCAAGTTCGTCACGAAGCTCAAGAAGGACAACGGCGCCTGCTACGTCTTCACGGGGCGCATGGGGCCCAAGGTGCAGGATCTGCACGACAAGGAAGCCATCGACACGATGCGTTGGTACAGCCGCCTGCCCCGCGACGCTGGCCTGGCATTCCCGGACGATCCTTACGAGTTGATCGGCGAGAAGCTGGGAATCAACTTCGGTTGAAGCCGGTCGCAGCGGGCGAAGACCTGCCGGGTTGCCACCGCGCCACCCGGGCTACCGTGCCGTCCGCCAGCTTGGCGTCTTGACCACAACGGCTATCCTTTGGAGGCCAAGTGGAACCACCATGGTGGCTTCACAATATGAGGTCCTGCACGAATGCGAGCCCCAGTCGAGCAACGGGTTCAGTACCCTGAGCGCGTGCGAGGAGGGACTGTCCACGGCGGCATCCTTTGGCATCGCCTTCGCGGTTGTTGCCGTGCTGGCGGTGGGCGGCTTGTTCCTGTGGCGCTGGTGGCAAACCCGGCACCTGGGCTAGGGTGAGCTTCTTGGACCATGGCCCCGTCGGGCCATCCATGCGGTGGTACACCCTCGTTCCCCTGACGGTCCTCTTGGCAACGTCCGTGGCCGGACACCCCGGCCAGGCAGAGGATCACGTCCAACACATGCAGATTAACCAAGGCACGCTGGAGGCGGGTGCCAACGCAACGTACCACGTTAATTTCATGGCCCAACCACTTGAGGCGGGCTGGATCCTGATCGTGGAGGGTCGCGTCACGGCGCCCGCCGACATCACGCTCAGCGTGGGTGGACGTGAAGTTGAGACGTGGCACTGGACGCCGGGCGACGTGCGGGCCAACACCACGATTCTGCCGGAGACCGCCGAATACGAAATCACGCTGTTCAACCCTGGTAACGCTTCGCTGGACTACAAGTTCACGTATGACCAGACCTGTGAGTGCAGCGCCAAGTTCATCAGCATGAATGGTGGCGCTGTGTTCTTTAACTGGCAGCTGGCGCCCGGAGAGCGGAGCACGATCGAATACAACCTCACCTACCTGGATCCCGCATTCAACATCGTGGACGAGATCGAGGGCCTCCAGATCGAGGCCACCGTGGCTCGGCATGTCGGCCCGGGAGGCCAGTGGCCCGCCGACTTCGAGCTGCTGCAAAGCACGACCGAACATGGGCCGTTCACGATGACCATCGATCCGGCAGAGGAGGATCGCTACATCGTCCACATGCGCGCCACCTACGAGGCGCTCGACGGCCATTCGGTGCTTGTGCTGCCCTACATGGATACGACGCCGCTGGACGAGAAGGAATCGCCTGGCGTTCTGTTTCCGGCCCTGTTGGCGGCCGTCGTTCTAGCCGCCTTCGTTCGTCGCAGCCAGGGACCCGGGCTACAGGCGTTAGAAGAACGCGGCTGAGCCGTCACCGAACACCAGCAGGTACACGATACTGCGGGTGGCAAACGCCAGCAGCGTCACGAGCAGGAACGGCCCCTTCTTCATGCCCAGCAGGGCGAAGATGAAGAGCGGCGCTGTGTCCGGCGAGAAGGGCGGCACGAAGAACAGGAACAACGCGAACAAGCCGTACTTGCGCGCAAAGCGCTCCATGGCGTGGAAGCCACGGCGCAGCAACGCGTGGCGATCCAGCATGGCGTTCATGCCTTCGTTCGCCTTGTCGCCCATCATCAGCACAAGCCACGCACCGGCGGTCTTGGCGAAGCTGGCAATCAGGACCGTCCAGACGATGCCGATGGCGTTGGCGGCGCTCTGCAACAACACCTCAAACGGCGTTGGCAGGAAGATGCTGGTGCCGATGCTGTAGAAGAACAGCGCCCAACCCGATTGATAGCCGCTGTAGGCGTCGCTGTTGACGGCCGCAACGACGAAGCCAACGGTGAGCCAAACGAGCAGGGTGCCCCACAAGAGGATGCTGAAGATGGCGCGGCGGCGGCGCTCGGTGAGGTAGTTGTTGTCGACCAGGGCCCGGGCAAGGCTGCGGCGCTGGCGCGGGTCGGTGATCAGGGCCCAGTTGTCCCTGAACTGGGCGGGCAGGCCCGTGATGGCTCCCACGAGGTCGTTGTTGGCCTTGACGATCCTGTCCCCGACCCGGTAGGCGACCGCGGTGGATTCTGCTTCCCCGACGTAGTCCGCCAACGTTACCAACTGGCCTCGCCGCGTCGGCAAGTAGTAGTCGCGCAAGGGAGTCTTTTGGCGGGCGCGTGGGGGAGGTGGCGGAGTCAACGGTGGTCCGAGTGCCACCGTGGCCTTATTCCTTGCTCCCGAGCAAGCGCATGGCAGCTCCGCGCCCTCGGCCCGCCAGCTCCTTCAGCGGGTGGGAGCAGACCAGGACCGATCCCAAGCGGTGCCGTTTATGTAGGGGCCCAACTTCGGCGGATTCCCGGCCCACGCGGTTGGGCCCACGGCCCAAACACTGGGTTGGGGTGCTTGGGCAGGGGTGGGCGCGCGAAGGCGTCAACCGCTTGGGCTACCTGCCTGGCCTAACGATGGCCCCGGCATGAAGTCCTCCATTCGCCAAGTCTGATCCAAAAGGGGTTGTAACTCAGTTGGGAGAGTGCGGCACTGAAGATGCCGATGTCGCCGGTTCGAGCCCGGTCAACCCCATTTCTTTACCGGCGCGCACGGCCCGTCGCGGCGCTGGCGCGCTGGTTAACGCCTGTCGATGCAACCCAGGAGTTGCCTCGCCGAGGACAACAGCTCTGTTGCTTGTAGCACGGTTGGGCTCATGGTGAAACCCCGGGGCGCACTCGTCCTGCTGCTTGCTTTGCTGGGTAATTCATTCGTACCGCTTCCCGCGGGCGCATGCGAGGCTGTGGCCGTCGAAGTGGGTGACGCATGTGGCGAAACGGCGGCCGTTTCGATGCTTGGGAACGCCTCGGGCACGTCGTGTGATGATGCAGTTGGTTGCATCACGGTGGCAGGCGCCGGCAACGCCTCGAACGAGGATGGCGGATGCACAGCGGGACAGGCCGGCTTGTCCTGCGTTGCCATCAGTGGCACGGGCGAAGCGTCCAACGCGGGCTACTGTTCAGACTTCTTCCGTGTGACGTGCGTGGCCCTCAGTGCGACGGGCGATGCGCGCAACGCCGACGCGGTTTGCACTGGCCTGGTGGCGACCTGTTGGGCGGTTGCGCCCATGGGCAATGCGACCAACGATGCCTCTGGCACGCCGGGAAGCGTCGCCTGCGGTGCCCTCATCGCCTGCATGGCAATCAGCGGCGCGGGCGATGCGGGCACCGACTCCCAGGGTTGTGTCGGCGCGGGCGTGAAGTGCATCGCCGTGAGCGGCACGGGGGACGCGTACAACGACGCATGCGTCCTCGGCTTCAGTGTCAGCTGCGTGGCCATTAGTGGTACGGGCGCCGCAAGCAACCAGGGGTGCGCCGTGACGGGAGTGGGGTGCGTCGCTGCCAGCGGCACCGGCGATGCGGCCAACGAGCGGGGCTGCGCGGGCGTTGGCCCTGCCTGCGTTGCTGCGTCTGGATTCGGTAACGCCTCGAACGGGGGCATCCCCCCGGGGGCCTGCACGGCGACCGTCTCGTGTGTGGCCGCCAGCGGTGCGGGGCACGCCAGTAACAACGTGACCGGGGATTGTGCCACGGCGCGCGATGGAGTTTCGGTCTCTTGCATCGCCATCGGGGCGGCGGGAGCGTCCAACCAGGCACAACGTTGCGGCACCGTTTACAGTTGGCACGACCAAACCGGCGTGGCCATTGGATGCGTGGCCGTATCAGCGGGCCACGCCGCAAACACGGCGGAGGCGTGCGGTACCTGGCTGGCGGTGCATGGCAACGGCGTGGCACTGGGATGCGTGGCTGCTGGTGGCAGCGCCAGCAACGAGGCCGAAGCTTGCGGAGCGCCTTACGCGTACGGCGTGGTCGGCTTTGGTTGCGCTGCAATCGGTTTGGAGGCTGCCAACGAGTACGGCAGTTGTGGAGCGCCCGGCAGGCTTGGCTGCGTGGCCGTCGGCCTCAACGGCGTTGAGTAAGTGACGGCCGCGCAGGGCTTGCCGGTTGCCGGATAGGATGCGCGTTTCAACTTGACTCGGAGGCCAGTGGTTCGCCTTGAGCCGGCGTTTGCGGCGCGGCTGAAGGGTTGCGGTACCGATGCGACGCCCAGCCCGAACGGTGGCAGACATCGTCGGCGCAGCGGCCCGGAGCCAGTGCCACTCGGTTGGCCACCCGGCACAGGGTGTCGCGGGCACC
>JBFJVP010000129.1:0-7881 GCA_041624075.1 Thermoplasmatota archaeon
CAACACAGGCCTCGGCCTCGCCATGGCCGCCCAACTCCTCGGCTACCGCATGGTCTGCACGCTGCCCGACAAAGTGACTGCCGAGAAGCAAAACTTGCTGCGCGCGTACGGAGCGGAGGTGGTCGAATGCCCCACCAACGTCGAAGCAGATGATCCGCGCTCCTACTACAAAGTCGCTGAACGCATGCGGGATGAGGAAGGCGCATACCTGCCCTACCAGTACTACAACCAAGCCAATCCCACGGCACACACCACCACCACGGGGCCCGAGATCTGGCGCGACACCGACGGCAAGATCACCCACTTCGTGGCCGGCATCGGCACCGGGGGCACCATCAGCGGCACCGGCAAGTCCCTGCACGAAGCCGCCCAGGCGGCTGGCCGTGATGTCCAGGTCATCGGGGTCGACACGGTGGGAAGCATCTACGAGTATTACTTCCACCACCGGAAGTTCCCGGATGACATCCACCAGTACCTCATCGATGGCATCGGGGAGGACTTCATGCCCGAAACCGTGTGGTGGGACCAGATCAACGGCGTTCGCACCGTCACCGACGACGACGCCTACCTCATGCAGGCCCGCCTGGCCCGTGAGGAATCCATCTTCACCGGCAGCAGCGGCGGTGCCGCCGTGGCCGCCGCCGTGGAAGTCGCCAAGGAACTGGGACCGGACGACCTCGTGGTCACCCTGCTGCCCGACAGCGGCGAACGCTACCTGAGCAAGTTCAACCAGGAGTGGCTCGCGGACCACGGATTGCTCAAGGCCTCAGGATACCTCAGCGGCTCGACCACCGAAGACCCGGAGGCTTGAGCGTGGTTCAACTCAAGGGAACCGACGGCCCCGGCACCCGGTGCGTCCACGCCGGCGTCACGGCAGACCCGCAGACGGGCGCCGTCACACCACCACTGCACCTGTCCAGCACCTTCGTGCAAGAGGCCGTAGGGGTCCACAAGGGCTTCGAGTACGCACGCACCGGCAACCCCACCCGCGGCTTCCTTGAGAAGGCCATCGCGGAACTGGAGGCCGGGCCGGATGGCGCAGCAGCAGGTGCCCGAGGCCTGGCGTTCGCCAGCGGTTCTGCGGCGCTCGACACGCTGCTGCGGCTGCTGGACACGGGCGACCACGTCGTCTGCGCCGAGGACGCCTACGGGGGCACCATTCGCCTGCTGACCAAGGTCACCAGCCGCTGGGGCCTCAGGGTCACATTCGTCGACACCCGGGACCTGGACGCGGTGCGCGCCGCCATGACGCCCAAGACGCGAATGGTGCTCATGGAAACGCCCACCAACCCCATGCTGCGCGTCAGCGACATCCAGGCGGTTGCCGACATCACCCATGCGGCAGGAGCCCTCCTGGTGGTGGACAACACGTTCATGAGCCCCGCCTTGCAGCGACCCCTGCAACTGGGCGCCGACCTGGTCTACCACTCGGCCACCAAGTACATCGGCGGCCACAGCGACGTGGTCGGCGGCCTCATCGTCGCCAAGGACCCCAAGATCGCCGACGACCTGGCATTCTTGCAGAACTCCATGGGCGCGATTCTTGGCCCCTTCGACTCCTTCCTGTTGCTGCGAGGCCTCAAGACGCTGCAACTGCGCATGGAACGCCACTGCGCCAGCGCCGCCGTGTTGGCCCAGCGGCTTCAGGATCACCCCGCCGTGCAGCAAGTGTACTACCCGGGACTGAGTGGCCACCCCAACGCGGACATCCAGGCTCGCCAGGCCAGCGGCGCCGGCGGCATGGTCAGTTTCCGCGTCGCCGACGGAGCCACGGCACGCAGCGTCGTTGCAGCCACGCGCCTGTTCCAACTAGCCGAATCCCTGGGCGCGGTCGAGAGCCTGATCCAGGTGCCTGCCGCCATGACCCACGCGGCGGTGCCACTCGAAATTCGCCAGCGGACCAAACTAGACGCGGGCCTCATTCGCCTCTCGGTAGGCGTGGAGGACGTGGAAGACCTGTGGCAGGACCTGCAGCAGGCCCTGACGGCCGCCCCTGAAAAGGCCGTCGTCGGCAACTAGCACGACCGGAAGCGGAAAGCACAGCCACCGTCGCGGCACGCCAAGCACGGCACCCTGCCGTGGCGGCCCTCGCACAGCAGCGTTGCGTGCGGCCGTGCCCCCGGCGTGCCTCCACCCCCCGGTAAAGGTCGCCTGGCCTCCGCCGGCGCAGCAGCCAGCCGAGTAGCGCCACGACGACCCAAGGTGCCTTATCGCGCCAACCACTCCATGGTTCCGCTTTGCGGCCAGCTGCGCACCCTTTGCAGCGCACACATGGGACCATTGGGCCCCGACATCGCCGTAGGCTGGAGAACCACGGGTGACGACGTGAAGAAGGCCATTGGGACAGCGCTGGTTGTCGTACTCCTAGCATCCTTCGCCGCCGGCCAGTTCGATTCAAACGGCGCCGCCTCCGACGCCATCGCGGACGACGAAGACGACGTGATTCAACAGGTGCCCCGCAATGGAACGGACGAGGATGGCAACCAGTTGCGTCCCGCGCTGGAACCCGGCACCGGTCTTGCACCAGAGATCGACATCGTCCAGGTTCGAGTTGAACGCGACGCGGACAACCTCACCATGATCATGACGCTGGCCGGGCAAGCCGTTGAGATGCTCACGGGCGAAGAGAACATCACCCAGATTGCCTACATGTTCTTCCTGGAGGATGTGGACGAAGGTGCCAAACCTTCTTCCAAGACCGGCGAGATTGGCACTTGGGCCGAAGTGGTTCGTTGCAGCATCCAGACTCGGGGTAACCTCAACTGTGTCGCGGCCAAGGGCAACCTGGGCATCGAGACCGTTGATGTTGGAAGCAACAACGTCACGGTGAGCGCCAAGATCTTCGACCCAACCATGTTCCAACGCCTCGGCGTGGGCGGCTTCACACTCGTTTTCAAGGATAACGGCGATGACTCCACCTTCATGCTGGACCTAACGAGGAACCTCGATGTCGCGCATTCGGGCGCCGAGGGCGAGCAACCGGACGATGACCCGGCCAGCGATACAACCGGGCAGGCTTCGGCCGCGGCCACCCAAAACGCGACCGCCTCGGGCCCGGCCAGCAGGACCCCGGCAGGTACGCGTGATGTAGACGACGCCCCCACGCTCTCCGAGTGGGCCCAAGACAAGGCCACAAGCTATCCGGCAACGCCAGTCGCCCTGATTCCCCTTGCAGTGGCAGCCATCACTCGGCGCCGCCAGTGAAGCCCGGATGAATCGGCCGTTTGCCAACTGGAAGGCCCGCCAGCCGGCCCGGCGTTCGTCCACAAGGCTTTTCCAAACCGCCGAGTCCCTTGGGGACTAGAATTCCTGCCAGGGGACCCTGATGCAACCGGCGCAACCCGGTGGCAACCCCTCGCAGGCATCGCACGACTTTCCGGTGGCTCTCCATGAAGTACCTAATCGCCCTGATGACCCTGCTGTTCCTGTTGACCCCGGCCCTGGCCCAGGACGCCCATCCCGGCTCCGACACCATGGCGGACGCCGAAGGGGATGTGATCAAGCAAGTGCCCCGCAACGGCACCGATGAGAACGGCAACCGCCTGCGCCCTGTGCTGGAGCCGGGAACGGGTCATGCACCAGAGATCGACATCGTCCAGGTGCGAGCAGAACGAGACGGCGATATCATCACGATGATGATGACCGTGGCCGGTCAGCCCATCGAGATGCTCACGGGCGAGGAGAACATCACCCAGATTGCCTACATGATCTTCCTGGAGGACGTGGACGAAGGTGCCGAACCTTCTTCCAAGACCGGCGAGATCGGCAACTGGGCGGAAGTGGTTCGGTGCAGCATCCAGATGCAGGGCAACCTGACCTGCGCTGCAGCCAAGGGCAACATGGCCATCGAGACCGTTGATGTTGGAAGCAACAACGTCATGGTGACCGCCAAGATCTTCGACCCAACCATGTTTGAGCGGCTGGGTGTCGGCGGCTTCACGCTGGTCTTCAAGGGCGACGGCAACAGCACGTCGTTCATGCTGGACTTGACCACCAACTTGGACGTGCAGAACACCGGCGGCTCCACCAACGAGGCTGACGCTGGACCCAGCGGCTTCGTGGGGATGATCCGCGACTTCTCTGGCTGGCTCTTTGGCTTCCCGCAAGTGATCTTCGTGGCTGGCCTGGCCGCCATTGGCGTGGGCAGCTTCGTGAAGAAGCGACAAGAGGCAGAGGCCGCCCTTCCCAGCGCCCCCACGTCTGCGGCCGCCGAGCCGGCCCCCGTTGAGGCTGACGCGGGAGCCGACGAAGAAGCCCTCACTGACGCGGCAGTCGAACGTGAAGGCAACGCCGGCGACGACGTTCGCAACGAGTAGGCCGCCCAAGCGTCGCGGCTAGCCAGATCAGTCCTTGACCAAGTAGCCCCAGCGGCCAGCCAGGCCAGCCTCATCGAGGCCCACGGCCTCAGCCAGGCGCGCAGCCCGAGGTCCTTGTAGGTCCTCGGAGCTCAGCCGGGCCTGCAACTGGATCGCCGCACGCCAGAGGCTGCCCGTAAGATCAAGGCGCCGCACGGGCACGCGGCCCGAAGCCTCGTCCCGCAGGTCCTCGAAGCGCAGAACTTGGAGCTTGCCCGCGTTGAGGCAGATGATGCCGTTGCCCGTCCCGTTTGCCAGAAACTCGACGGCGCCTGTGCCCAATGTGCGCGTGTACTGCACATCGAAGGCGGTCGGATCCGCGCACCGCAGCTCGTAGCCGATGAGCTTGGTTACAAAGCCCACCTTGACGCCGCGTTGCTTGAGCCGAGCATCCACGATGTCGCGCACGGCTCGCCCCAGGTCGATCTCCGACATGCGGGGGTTGCCGTGTTCGTCCAGTTCCAGTTTGGCGATCGTGGCCAAGTCGTCCTTGTGAAGTCGGTCCAAGATGCCCTCGCCCAGAACGACCAGGCCCCAGTCGTGGCCCTCGGCGCCCCGCTTGGCGATGGCGGCTTCCACCAGGTCCGCGATGTGCTCAATGCTGACCCCGTCCTCGTACTCCTCGGGCACGGTGACCAGGTCCGCTCCGCTGCCCACGGCCATGCTGAGGGCCAAATGGCCAGCGCTGCGACCCATGGCGGTCACCAGGTACCATCGTCCCGTCGTCTGGGCGTCTACGCGGAGGTTTCGGCACAGCTGGGCGCCGAGGTTCTTGGCCGTCTCGAAGCCGAACGTGGGCGCCTCGCCAGGAAGGGGCAAGTCGTTGTCGATGGTTTTGGGTACGTGGGCGACTCGCACCCCTCCGCCGACGGCGTCGGCAACGGCGGCTGCCGCTGTTGCGGTGTCGTCGCCGCCAACCGTCACGATGGCATCCAAGCCAAGCGCGCGCACCGACTCAACTGCGGCAGCCATGTCCTCCGGCTTCTTGGTCGGGTTCGCCCGGCTGGTTCGCAACACGCTCCCGCCGCGGGTCTCGATGCCCGCAACGCTGTCAGCCGTGAGCAGTTGGCACGCGTCGGTGTTGCCTGAAATCAGGTTCGCGTAGCCCTGGGTGATGCCGACGACCTGCCACCCGCGCGCCAGCGCGGACAGGGTAACGCCGTTGATGACGCCGTTAAAGCCCGGGGCGGGGCCGCCTCCGGTGAGGATGCCGATCTTCATGTTTCGCGGCGAGCCCGGGGCCGGTGAAAAAGGGGACCGGCGCAGGTGCCAAGGCTCAAGCGGCCACCAGCCGGTTGGCGGGCATGGAGCCGGTAGCGGTCCTGGAGGCAGCCAAGCGGCACGCCAGCGCCTTGGCGTTCGCCCCGGACGGGCAGAGCCTGGTGACTGGCGGCATGGAGGGGGCTCTGCGCGTGTGGAACGTCGGTGACTGGCAGCCGCGCGAACTGAAGGGGCATACCGGTTCGGTTAACGTCATTCAATGGCAAGGGGACTGGATGGCGACGGCGGGTTCCGACAAGGCTGTTTGCTGGTGGCGCGATGGGGATTTGCAGGACACCTGGAATGGCTACGTCGGCATCGCGTGCCACGAGGGCGCCCTCGCCCTGCGCCGGGAGCGCAGCCGCGACGTGGAGATCCGCCAGGGCCAGGCGACCAACAAGGCACGCACCGGCCACGACCGAGTCATGGGCGTCACGGCGGTGCCGGGCGGCTGGGCCATCTCCGGTCTGGGGCCGGACGTGGAGATCCGCGATGTGGACGGCGAACTCATGCACACCTTGGGCGGCCACCAGCCCTGCCCGGTGTCGGTTGCGGGCTCAGATCCCCTTGTGACAACCGATGGCAAGGGCCGCGTTCGGCTGTGGCGACGCGGCAAAGAGGCGGGGGGCTTCGCGGTCAATCCGGGTTACGCGTGGGCATCGCCGAGCCCGGATGGCAAGTTCGTTGCCACGGGCAGCGAGAACCACGTTGGCTTGTGGACCACGGACGGCGAGCTGGTGGATTTCTTCGAGCCCGGCTTGAAAGGCGTCTACGGAGTCTGCTTCTCTCCCGATGGCAGGTGGCTCGCCAACGCGGCGGCCGACGGCCGCGTCAGGGTTTTTGAACGGGAATGACGACCGGGCCTGCACAGGAGCCACATGGACGGCCTCGCCAGTGTTTCCACCTACACCAGTTCGAACACGAGGGCGCCAATGGCCGCCAGTTCCACGACCCACGACAAGTGTCGACCCCGCGAAATGATGATTGTCATCAACGCCGTGGTGCCGAGTCCCACGACAACCGTCCAGCCGATCACGGGCCCGGCGTCAGCAGGGGCCAGAAGGAGAAGCGCAGCGATGGCCCACCAGGCGACCGTGAGGGCATGCCAAGCAAAGCGGAGCGTCTGCTTGGTGAAGGAGTCGTCCCCGAACAGCTTGGGCAGGTCGCGCTTGAACAGCCGCTTCAGGATGAACTTCTCGCCCAGAATCGAGTGGGCCATGGCGAGGCTGATCATCATGATGGCTGCGGCGACGAAGCCGGGCGGGCTCACGGCCTGGCGACTGCCAGGTCCCGGTTAGTGGTTGCCACCCGAACCGCTGTCAGGGGGTACGCCCCCGAGCCGATCGCATCCGGCTTGTGGCGGGACGGGTCGACCCTGGGCCGCAGCTGGACCGTCCCTAGGATGCGTTTGTCTTCAGAAACGCAAGGGTTCTGACCCACGCGTCGGCGGTTTGGTCAGGGGCCCAGGCGTCGCCGGAGGGATTGGCGAAAGCGTGGCCCACGTCCGGGTAGATGAACATCGTGTTCTGGATGCTGACGTTGTTGAGGGCAGCTTCAAACTGGCGCACCGCCGTGGGCGGGATCAAGTCGTCATCCTCGCCGAAAATGCCCAGCACGGGCCAATCGATGGCTGCCAGCCGCGCCTCGTCGGTTACCAGAGACCCGTAGTAGATGACGGTCCCGGCAAGCATCTCGCCACTGAGTGCCAGTTGCAGTGATTGCCCGCCACCAAAGCACCAGCCCAGGGAAATGATGTCCTCGGCCCCGGCGGCGCGAAGGTAGTCCGCGGCAGCTTGCATGTTGGCGTTGGCCTCGTCCTGGTTGAGGGCCCTCACTTGTGCGAGCGCATCAGCGGGAGTCGTGGCAACGCTTCCCTCGAAGAGATCGACCGCCATGACAGCGTATCCGTGCGTCGCCAGCAGGTGCGCCATGTCGCGGATGTTGTCGGTGAGGCCCCACCATTCGTGGATCATGACCACGCCGGTCTTGGCTGTGCCTTCGGCCGGTCGGGCGTAGTTCCCAACCACATCACCGTGGTACGCGAGGTTCTCCTGAAGGACCGTGAAGGTCCCCGCATCGTTGAGCATCTCCGAGTTGCTGGGCGGATGGCGCACCACGAACCAGACGCCCCCTCGCCCGTCGCCCTTGGCGTCGCCGGGGCTTGTGTCTCCAACGTAATAGTACAGGGGGAGCCCCTTGTAGGCCAACTGCATCGTCCCGTCGGCGCGCTGGATGACCTCAAGGTCACCAGCCACGACCGGCGGTG
>JBFJVP010000130.1:0-7835 GCA_041624075.1 Thermoplasmatota archaeon
CCCAAAACGTACGCCAATTCATGGCGCAGCAGCGCAGACTTGTCAACGAACGCGGCCGCCAAGGCGTCCACCGCCTCGGGACCCCCCACGTTGCGCAGGGCAAACACCGCGCGCATGCGCTGGAACATGGGAAGGCTGGCATCCAGAAGTTGGTCGCGCAGTCGTGCGACCTCTGCATTGCCCGTTGGGGGTACCTGGGGCGGCGCGGGGTCGACGCTGGTATAGCCACTCTCGTCGCGCCAGGCCTGCAGTTGCTCGCGGCGGTCCACGGCGTGGCTGACCAGGCGCAGGGCTTAGCGATTGCGGCGATCCCCACGAGCGCGCCTTCAGGATTCTCTGTGGAGCGTGCTAGGGGCCGTACACCGACACATGCATGCTGCGTTCATCGCCGTGCTGTGCATTCCAGACCACGTAGACGCGGTCGGTCACGGCCAGCGTGTCCACGTAGTCCCCGTAGAGGCTCGTCCGGGCCTCGAAGCCCTGGCCCGCCACCAGCCGCTGGGTCGGCCATGGACTGTGCGGATCCGCAAGTTGGGCGAAACGATACGCCGGGGCGGTGGCATCATACCAGGAAACCCACAGGCTTCCGTCGTGGCTGGAGGCAATGTTGGTGAAAGGATCATCCTCCTGCGCTTCGCCAAAGATGAAGGGGCCCTTCCATTCGCCGGCATCTTGCCGCCAGTAGGACGGTGCCAGGCCCCCCTGCCAACTGGAGGTGCCGGCAACCAGGAGGCCCCCCTGCCAGGCCAGGTCGGGTTGGCCCAGCAGCGTGCCCACTTCCTCCCAATCCCACCGTTTGCCATCGCTGGAGGTCCCGATGGACAGGACGCCACTCTGATGGCTGCTATGGGCCACCACGAATTCGTCGGTTACCAAGGCGCCGGGCCAGCCGCTGTGGCCATGGGTGACAGGCTCGTTCCATGTGGCGCCACCGTCCACGCTGATGGCGGTCTGGAAGACGTTTCCATCGTAAGGCGTGACGCCCGCAACGTACGGGCCATCGTGGCCCAGCTCGTTCCATGCCGCGACCATTCGCCCATCGGCGCCGGCGGCAAACCACGGGCGGTCCTGATTCTTGTAGAAGTGGCCGTATCCGCCCGAGTTGGTCCGAAAGCCCCCGCCGTGGGCGACCACGATCGGCGTCTCCAGCGTGAGGCCGTCCAGGCTCTTGGCAACAAAGATGCTGGCGCCGCCCCGCATGCCGGTGGCTCCGGCGTCGTACGCGAAGCCCAGGCCGCCGACGTAGAGCGTGCCCGCGGCGTCGAAGAACACCACGGCGTCGCCCGTGTAGGTCCATGAGGAAGCCTGGCTGCCTGCGTCTGCGTCGTCCCCGATGGGCACCAGGCTGCGGGTCCACGAATAGCCGCCGTCCCGAGCGATGTGCACCTCAATGGTGGGAGCGTCGGCGCGGTACGCGACGGCGTAATGGAGCGGATCGATTGGGCTGGCGGCACCGCTGGGTTCCCACACGGGAACATCGTTTGGCAGCACCTGATCACAGACCAGGCACCGGATGGCACCAAGCTCATGGTCGTCTTGGCTTGACTGCCACGAGAGGCAACCGGCAAGCAAAGTGGCCAGTACAAGCAAAGGCAGCAGACGCATGACCGTTGCCCCAAGAGGAGCGCACGCATCAAGGTTGTTGACCGGCCCGCGCGCGTACCGCCACCCTCATCCGTTGTTGCTGGTTGTACCATCCGGTTGCCGTGATCGATCGCCGCAACGTCAGTCTCAACCTCAACGTCAGGGGCCTGCGCCATTCGCCAACGCTGGACATCCAGCAGCGAGTCCGGCGACTGCACGCCGAAGGGCGCCAAGTGTTCAACTTCGGGCTTGGCCAGTCGCCGTTTCCGGTGCCCGAAATCGTCGTGGAACACCTACGCCTCCATGCCGCCCACAAGGAGTACTTGCCCGTTGAAGGCCTGCCGGCGCTTCGCCAGGCGGTTGCCGACTACCATCAACGCAAGACCGGCTTAGCCATCGATGCCGGCCAGGTGTTGGTTGGGCCCGGCTCGAAGGAGCTGCTGTTTCTGCTCCAGTTGTGCTTCTACGGGGAGATCCTGGTCCCGACGCCGTCGTGGGTCAGCTACCGGCCCCAGGCGGAGATCATTGGCCGTCACGTCACCCTGATTCCAACGCTGCGCCGGGAGGGGTGGAAGATCAGCCCTGAAGAATTGGCCCACGCCCTGGAGCGCCAGGAGGACCGCTACCGCCCCCGCCTGTTCGTGCTCAACTACCCCGGAAATCCAACCGGCGTCTCGTACTCCGACTCCGAGTTGCGAGCCTTGGCGGAGGTCCTGCGCGATTACGAGGCTCTGGTCTTGTCGGATGAAATCTACGGGGGCTTGCACTTCACGGGCCAGCACGCATCCATTGCCCGCCACTACCCGGAGGGGACCATCGTGCTGGATGGCATCAGCAAGTGGTGCGGCGCTGGCGGCTGGCGCCTGGGTGTTTTCACGTTCCCCCACGAATTGGAATGGCTCAAGGAGACGATGGCAGCCGTCGCCAGCGAAACGTACACCACTGTTTCCGCGCCCATCCAGTACGCGGCCGTCAAGGCCTTCGAGGGCGACCCGGAGATCGAGGATTACCTGCAACATGCCAGGAGGATCCTGAGTGCGTTGGGCAATCACTGCTGGCATGGCCTGCGCTCCGTGGGCGTCGGCGTTGCCAGACCTCACGGTGCATTCTACCTGTTTCCCGACTTTCGCCCCATCGCCTCAACGCTGCGCCGACGGTCGATTCGCACGGGGGATGCGTTGTGCGAGGCGCTGGTGGACCAGACCGGCGTCGCCGTGCTGCCAGGCCATGCCTTCAACCGCCCCCGGGACGAACTCACCGCCCGAATGGCTTATGTGGACTTTGACGGAGAGGCAGCATTGGCTGCCAGCCGTGAGGTAGGACTTGGCAGCCGGCTGCCAGACGAGTTCTTGGCCGACCATTGCCCCCGGGTGGTTGCGGGCATGGAGCGTTTGGGGAACTGGATCGTCGGATAGGGCCACCAGGATTGGCGTAGACACCAAAGGCCAACGTGTGTTCGATGGTGTTTCTATAACCCGGTGCGAATCGGGCACCCATGCGGAGTTGGCTAGCCCTGATTCTGATTGCGCCCATCCTCGCCGGCTGCATCGGCGACGACCCTGCCCCGGATGCAACACCGCCATCCGAAGAGGACGAAGCGCCGATATCCCCGACCTACGAGGCCGTCAGCCACCTAGAGGGCCAGGGAGCCATGCGCCTGAAATTCCGCACGCAGCCGGACACAACCTGCACCCTGTTGATGGCGGCTCACCACGTCGTCCCCAACGCCACGGCACAAGGCCCATGGTTCCAGCTCGTGGTGAACGAGCAGACCGTGGACAGCGCACGTGGATATGCCCAGGGACCCGATTCTACCGGAGTCGGCTTGATGGGCATCGACTCGGGCACGACCACCGACCCCGTGTGGCAAACCGCGCTGCGCGCACTCAACACCATGATGGGTTACGGTGAGACGTTCACCAGTTGGCTCGGATACGTCGACATCCCCCTGGGCAAGGTCCGCGTCGAGCTGGTGATCCAATCCAACAAGTGGCTGGTCGATGGCGGGGCAGAGGAGACCGAAGGCGGCAGCATGCTGGCCCGCCTGGGCTGCAACAAGCCCGTTCTGATCGATGCCGTGGAGGAAGATCCCGAAGCGCTGCTGCTGCGCTACGATGACACGCGCGGCGACGCACGCGCAACGGTCTACCCAGCACTCGTCGACTACCGCGTGGGTTCCTTCGACTACCACACCAACGGAACCGAGGCCAAGGTGGTCGTCACCACCAGATCGTCCACGGGCAGCCTGATTGCCACCGGCAACATCACTGGCGAACTCAACTGGGGCGTGGACCCCCTGAATCCGTTGGCGGTCCAGGCGCAGCAGTTGAACGGCACGGCCGGCGACATCCGCCTCCAGTGGGAGACAATGGGCGTTGGCACGCTACCCATGATGTTCATGGAAATCTGGTCATGGGAGCCGTCGTCGGGCTACATTCCCGACACAGTCTCCTGGCCTTGGGCCTAGGACCCGGCAACACGGCTAAGCCGGCGGCCTGGCTGGGGCAAGCGTGGACACCGGTTTGGCCATGCTGGCTGCACTGGCCGCCTTGGCCGCTGCCATCGTGTTGCTTGGCCTGGCAAGCCTCATCCGGCGGCGCCGGCGCCGCCAGCCGCCTGACAGGCGGCACCCAAAGGCGCGACCCTACCCCACGGCGGTCGGCTTGTGGGTGCGCAGTTACGGTGAGCAGCGCGTCGCCAACGAATTGGCCCGGCGCGGCATCCGGTTTGAATACGAGCCCCCCGTGCTGGAGTACCGGCCGGATTTTCGCATCAAGGGCACGCGCGTGCTGGTGGAGTACTGGGGCGGCGCGGGTCACGAGAACTACGCCAACCACATGGTGGACAAGATCAAGGCGTACGAGGCTGCAGGCTGGCAAGTCGTCAGCATCTTCCCCATTCACTTGCACGAGTTGGGGCGCGTTCTGGACCGCGAATTGGCGGCCGCAGGCATCACGCCGGAGTGACTGCCTTCTCCGCCCGCACGACCAGGCTCGGCGCTTCCATCGCCGCTGGAATCGGGAGGCCCATCAGATCCAGCAGCGTAGGGGCCACGTTGCACAGGGCGCCCCCCTCGCGCAGGCTCACCCCGGCAGGCGTGTTGACCGCAATCAAGGGACTGGGGAGCATGGAGTGGGCCGTCAAGCGGTCGCCGGGCCGGCCATCGTCCGCCACGCGGCACATCTCCTCACAGTTGCCGTGGTCACTGGTGATGAGTGTCACAAAGCCGCACGCCGTGGCCGTGGCAGTGATGCGGTTCAGGCACTCGTCGATGGCTTCAACCGCCTTGATGCCGGCCTCCAGGTTGCCCGTGTGCCCCACCATGTCGCCGTTGGCGAAGTTCACGATCACCAAGTCGTAGCCGCCGGTTCCAATGGCTTGCAGGACGGCGTCGGCGACCTCGTAAGCGTTCATCTCGGGTTGCAGGTCGTACGTGGCGATCTGTGGACTGGGGATCATCTTGCGATCCTCGCCCGGAAACGGCTCCTCGCGCCCGCCGTTCATGAAGTATGTGACGTGAGCGTACTTCTCCGTCTCCGCGGTGCGGAACTGGCTCAGGCCCAACGAGCTGATGTGCTCGCCCAGGGTTCCAGTGGGGCGCTGGGGCGGGTAAGCAATGAGCAGGTCGGGGAAATGCAGGAACTCGTCGTCGTACTGGGTCGTGCAAACCCAGAGCAAGTCATCCACGCCGGCGGGGAAGTGGTCGAAGTCGGGCTGCTTGAACGCCCGCGTCATCTGGCGACTCCGGTCGGGCCGGAAGTTGAGCCAAATGGCGGCGTCGCCGGGGCGCACCACGCCGTCGGGGTCAATGGACACCGGCTCGATGAACTCGTCGTCCTGGCCAGCCTCGTACGCGGTAGCCAACGCCTCGGCGGGCGTGGCCGCACGCCGGCCCGCCCCCTCCGCATAGAGGCGGTACGCGCGCTCCACGCGGTCCCATCGCTTGTCCCGGTCCATGGCGTAGTAGCGTCCCACCAAGTCCGCCACGCGACCCACGCCAGCAGCGTCGATCTGAGCCTCCAGGGTCGCCATGAAGTCCTGGGCGCTGCGGGGGTCCGTGTCTCGTCCGTCACCGATGGGGTGCACGAATACCTCCCGGATGCCGGCGTCGGCTGCCGCCTTTAGCGCCGCGCCAAAGTGCGCCTCATGGGCATGAACACCGCCCGGGCCCAGCAAGCCAAACAGGTGCAGGCGGCTGCCGCGCTGCCGCACGCGGTCAAAGGCCGCCTGGTAGGCGTCGTTGGCGGCAAAGGATCCGTCCTCGATGGCCTTGTTGATGCGCAGGAAGTCCTGGTACAGCACCCGGCCGGCGCCGATGTTGAGGTGCCCCACTTCCGAGTTGCCCATCTGACCCTCGGGCAAGCCGACGTGGTGCTGGTTGTTGTCGATCTCCACGTGCGGGCAAACGGCTCGCAGACTGTCCAGACACGGCGTTCGCGCCAGTTCAACGGCATTGCACGGGTGGCCCGGCTCGCCGAATGCGAAACCGTCCAGAATGATCAGCAGACCAGGGCGGTGGGACTCCACGACGCCGCCCAGCCAAGCCAGCGTGTTAAGGGTACAGGTCCAGTTGAAAAGGGGGTCCCGCCCGCCCCGGACCCAGAAACGATCGTCGCCGAAAACGGAGAAAACGGCGACAGACGGGTCGGAGGCGGGCGGAACGTTGGTAGGTTGCTGGTTGCTGGTTGGCGCCCCAGCATCTGACGTTAACGCCACATTGCCGGGGCAAACCTGCAAAGAACTGCCACTTCTTAAACTAATTGGAACCGGATGGTTACATGTGAAGCAAGCTTGCTGCAAGCAATAACTGAGGCCGCAGGCGGGTGAATTGGCACCGGAAAAGAGATGTGGGGCTAGGAACCAGCGCCCGTGCCAGGATACGGCCTGGAAAGGCCAACGCGTGTTCGAGGCGTTTTAAATAGAACAGGCATTCTGCACATTGCGGGCCAACCAAGGACGGGTGGTCCAGGAGACAAAGAAGGAAAAACAATTGCGCAGTGGTTGTATCTCTGGCTCTGTCGGCCCTATTGATGATCCCCCCGACAGCTGCAAACCATGATCCGGCCCGGGGGAACCCGCTCCGAGCAGATGAATACACACATTGTGTCGTCCCTACTGAGCTTATCCGCGATCGCTGTTTTGATTACGCCTATTCGGCGGTTTTCTGGTGGTACGGGAATGTATATGATAAGAATCATGACAACCAAGGAGACGCCTACGAACCGGTAACAGCTGAAATCGGCTGCAAGGTCGGAGTGCAAGGGGACGCCGTTCAAGATTGCCGCAGAAGCATCTGTAGCGGCCCAGTTGAAACATGTCTAGGCCTTTGCCCTTCAACGACGACCATTCAGTCGTGCGTCACAGGAGACAACGACAGCGACACGATGCCCGACGCTGCCGAATTCGTCGTTTGCGGGTTCCCGGTCGCCCGGACCGGACTCGACACTGTCCCCGACGATGCAGCAGGGAGCTGCGCAGGCTCCGCCAACTACAACCCCCCAGACCTTGGGCCCGCATTTGATGCAGGTCGAGCCGCCGTTGGTATCGCCGTTGCTGCCACAGTGCTAGCCATCGGGACGGCCGAAGAAACGCGTGATGATCTTGACGCCGACGGCGACCGTGTTCCAGACGAGGCTGAAGGGGCATTCTGCACCATTTACCATGACGGACTGAACAATTTATACCGTGTCTGTTAGCCGGTCGGGAGTTGGCCACCCTTCGACCTTCCCCGCCCTCGGCTCGGTGCAGCCGGCGCGTCAGCCTTGGGGTGATGCAAGAACAGCCAACCTGCCACCCAACCAAGACATGACGTCAAGGGAGATGGGACCCGCC
This sequence comes from Thermoplasmatota archaeon, assembly GCA_041624075.1. Taxonomy (GTDB): domain Archaea; phylum Thermoplasmatota; class E2; order JACPAO01; family JAHFTW01; genus JBFJVP01. Next base: position 7,417 of record JBFJVP010000130.1, read on the forward strand.
ACGTGCATTCCAAAATAAGTACGGGCAAAAGGGGAAAGGGCTGCAGTTCGTGCTTACGCGGGGCCGCTGGGGGCGGTCGGGCAGGACCCATCAACGAGAAGGGTGCCCTTGTAGCACACCTGGACGGGGCCAGCGTGGACTTCGAGGTAGTCGTCGCGGTCGACGCCATCCTCGGTGTCAGCCTGCTTGCAGGCATTGCCCGTGCTTCCGTCGTTGACGGATTGCGTGGCGAAATGCGCCAGCGCGTTGGCGATGCTGATAACCTCGTCGGCAGTGACCAAGTCCTGCTCGGTCGCGCTGACGTTGACGCGGCCCTGGCCGCCCTCGGTTCCGTCTTCGTTGTAGCATTCGCCCGATAGGCCAGCTTCCTCGGCCGATACCGGCATCGAGACCATGGCCAGAGCAATCAATCCCACCAA
>JBFJVP010000131.1:0-7827 GCA_041624075.1 Thermoplasmatota archaeon
GAAAAAGCATTCGCAGCGTAACCGATTCGATGAATGGCAACCGTTCGATTGGATTCATATTGACGTGTCCGTTACCTCGGGACATGGTGCGATGGACCATGGCAACGATCGCTGTCGTGTTACTTGCCGGGACCCCCCCCCGGCGCCGAAGCGCGACCGCTAGACGAGGTGCAGGAATTGGCCTACGAAACCTACGATCGGGCTGAGGCTGAAGCATGGTGGGCGTACGAAACCGCCGGAGAAGCCTATGGAACTGTCTACCGTGAGGCGGAGGAAACCTACCTGTGGGCGATTGGGGAGGCGAGCGACGCGTACGGGGATGCGTATAGCGTCCTCGAAGAAACGGGTAGATCTGTATTAACCCAATTGACTTGCCCATTCATTCACGTTTGCTGCGCTGCTATCGACTATGGGGCGGCGGAATCCGATGTCCGTGAATGGTCCGATACGGAGCTGCGTGATCGTGATGCCGGCTTCGTGGCAACAACCGGAATCTCCGTGGGTGGCAACGACTTCATGATTGGTGGCTGGGTATCGCTAGCGGGGACGTGCCCACCGCACGACCTGCCTCCGAGGCCCGTGTAATGCAACCCATGATCTGGCTGGCGGCCGTGCTTTTGGCGATCGCGGGTTGCACCGGCTCAACGTTGCCAGACCAAGAGCCAACTCTGGGTGCATCCAAACCGGCGGAATCGGAAACGGGTTCCACTGGACTGGTTTCTGGCGCCCGGGAAGATGCCCGCCCCGGCGTGAACGGCCCCAGCGCTCTGGACGATTGCATCATGCGCGCTGGTTCGTTCCTGTGGCCGTTGGGCATGGGTCCCGGCGAGCCGCCCGATGGTTGGGGCGAGGCCGGGGTCTCTTACACCTCAGCAACGGCGTACACATACTTCGAGTGCCACCGGCTTAACGCGACGGGCTTGGAGTTGGGCCCCGTCCGCTTCCTGCTCGAAGCTCATACAAATTTGCCGTATAACAACTGTACTGCAAACAGCCGGGCCTTCCAGATGGTGCCGTTTCGCATGTACATTGAGGGGCCTATCCTGCCTGTGCACGTCCGTGAGCACTGGGGGTTGGAAGTAACGGAGGTAAAATTCGAACGCGACAGTCGCGAAGTGGGTGGCGCCATCGTGGAAGTGTTGCGCCTGGCGCACATGGATGGTGGTTTGGTCTTGGAGTTGTCGTATGCATTTGCTCAGAGCCAATCATACGCTGGGCCGGAAGTAGAGGAGTACTTCTGGGAACATGAGGGCGGAATACAAAGCTGGATGCTGGCATTCGAAGCGGAAGCGCATAGGCCCTCAACGCCGGTGGCGCATGGTTCCTTCCGCACGCCTACGGTGCTGGCTGCCGAAGGAGTTTTTGAGGGGCCATTGGCAACAGGATTTTACTCAGGGATTTCGGTGTCAGGAGAATTCCGCTGGATGCCCCTCGAGGAGTGCTTGTCGTGATGGTAGAACGTTGCTGGCTTGCACTTGCCGCTGTGGTGCTCCTTGGCGCGCCTCCGGGTGGTCAGGCCGCAACGGACAGCATTTCCTTCACGGAGCCCGCGCGCATCGAGCACGAGAGCCTTGATGCCCACGCGTCATGGATCGGGGTAGTCATTCCGGCCCACGCTGCGGCCAATGGCACCTTGAGCCTGGATGGTGGGGGTGCGGGAGTGGTCAAGCGTATGGCGCTCTTTCACGGCGAGTACGGTTGGCTCCCTCATCCGACGTTCTTCAGTCCGTTGCCGGAGCGGCAGGCAACCCCTCCGAGAGCGCAGTCCGCCACTCTCAGTGTCGGCGACGGTGATGGGAGCCTTTGGTTCCAAGCGGAGCGCCTCGATTTTGGCGCTGATTCGGGCATTTCCATGCTGTCCTCGAGCGACGTGCCGTGCATGACGGCGCTTGCCCCCGCCGATGGCGGGCATGGCTGGTCGTGGAAGTTCGCCGGGACTGCCTGCATCGATGAGGCTTCGGCCTTCCTCACCAGCGATGGGGCCGGCACTTGGGTGCGTGTCAGGGCCCAGGGAATCACGGCGCTTGGCATGCACAACGTTACCGTGACGTGTGATCGCGGCGACTGCATCGAGGGGGGCGGATTCTACCGCATCGGGACGCCGCAGGGCGCTCCAGGTTCAACTTTTGTCGATGAGTACCAGTACTCGCATTACAAGGGCCTGAACGCGTCCATTGACATGGTGGTGCCCGCCACTTGGCTGGCCGTCGGAGGATCGTCGATGGACTTGCAGTTCGCTGGCAGCGCCCGACTGGCCAAGGCATCCCCCTCCAGTTGCCAGGACCATTGTTGGATGGATGGCGACGGCACCGCAGCGGTGGAGGGGAAGCTGCTGCTATCGGGCCTGCGCCCGGCATCTAACGGGCGACTGGAGGCGCAGCTGTCTGGCGACATCATGGCAGCAAGGCTGGATCAGGTGCCGGTTGCCTCGTTCTCGGCGACCGACGCCATTGCGGTGACGGGCAGCCTCGCCCTGCTGTTGGGCGCCTTGAAGCTTGGTGCCGCGCTGCTGACGCGAAGATCGGACCCGCTCAAGCATCCGAACCGGCGGCGGCTGTACGAGGCGGTGAAAGAGCATCCTGGTGCGACGTTCCGCGAGTTGGTTCGCCGCACGGAGATTCCAACTGGAACGGCGCGGCATCACTTGCAGGTCTTGGCGCAGGCCAACCTGATTTCGATTCGGCAGCACAAGGAGACTCTGCGGCACTTCGACAACCACGGTCGGTTCGATGACTCGTGGCGGGCCGTGACGCTTCTTCGCGAGCCGGAACTGCGCATGTTGTGCGCATGGCTGGCAGAGCATCCGGGCGTGCATCAGAGGGGCATCATGGAGGCTTCGACGCAGTGGGGCTGGAGTCGCAGCACCACCCAGCACCGGCTGCGACGCCTTGAGGCGGAGGGCCTGGTGACGGTCGTTGCGCAGGGCCGATTGAAGTGTTACAGCGTGGCTGCCCAAGTGGCGACCCTTGCGCAATCCATGCCGGCGCGGGCCTCGGCGGATGCACCGGCAGTTGCCGGGTGACCGCCGGCTTGATGGCGTAGGCCATCCGCGCAGCGTGGGGCGGTGAGGCCGGACCGACCGAATCAAGAACCGGTTGCGTGTGGCGGCTGCATGGCTCGGTCAACAACCGACAACAGCCAACTCGTTGGCATCGTCCTGATCGCCGTGGGCGCGCTCATGCTCTTGGGCTGGCTGGACATTCCGTTTCTGGTTGAGATCGCCGCGATTGGCTTGATCGTAGTGGGCGTCATGATCATGGCGAGCAAGTTGGCCGGCGAGACGTGGATGGGTGTGGTCGCCGTCGTGCTGGGGATCGTTCTACTGATTCCCCTGGGCGCCCAGTTGGCCTCCATCATCGACACGCTGGTGGGGGTGCTGGTGCTGGTTGCCGGCGTCTTGAAGTTGTTGGGCAAGTGGTAGGCGAGCCCTTTTAGTCGAGCAGGTGGCCCATTCGTTCCCGCTTGGCGTCCAAGTAGGCGCGGTTGTCCTCACTGGCTTCAATGACCAGTGGCAGGCGCTCCTCCACCTCGATGCCCAGCGCTTCCAGGGCTTCGACCTTCAGGGGGTTGTTGGTCATCAAGCGAACCGACTCGATGCCTAAGTCGACCAGCATGTCGCGGGCAGCGTCATAGGTGCGTGCGTCGACGGGGTGGCCCAATTCGAGGTTGGCGTCCACGGTGTCGCGGCCTTGTTCCTGCAACTCGTACGCTGCGATCTTGTTGATGAGTCCAATATCGCGGCCCTCCTGGCGCAAGTACAGCACCACGCCGGCGCCGGCGTCATCGATGCGGCGCAGCGCTTCGTGCAGTTGTGGTCCGCAGTCGCAGCGCAGGGATCCGAAGATGTCGCCAGTGAGGCATTCGGAGTGAATCCGGGCCAGCACCCCACGAGCGCCGGTCAGTTCCCCCTGGGCGATGGCTGCGTGCTCTTTGCCCGTGGGGACGTCCCGGTAAGCCACGATGCGGAAGGCGCCGTGGGTTGTAGGCAGCGTTGCCTCGGCAGCCCTCACGGCCGTCGGGGGGACCTGCTTCACGGGCGCGCCGACGGGGGGCTGTATCATATGGCTTGGGGTGCGGCCCCGTCGGGGCGGCGGGTGTTGTTGCCGTGGCGTTTTAAGGCACCCCAGGTTCGGCACCCCGATGAATCCACCCGCCGGCGCTGACCGGCGCCGACCGATGGAATGGCTTGAGGAAAAGGCCCCGGCGGTGCACCGTTTCATGACTCGGGAAGACCAGCCCTACCCCATTCTGCGGGAAGTGGGCGTGGCCGTGCTCGTAGTCGTAGTGGTCCTGGCCGCCTTGTGGGGCGGAACGGGTCAGGACTTCCCGGACGAGGCGCCCGTGGTCGTCATTGAATCGGGCAGCATGATGCATTGCAAGGTGCCCATGAGCATCCAGTGTGAACCGGAACGGTATGGTCGCATCGGAACCATTGACCCGGGCGATCTTGTCTTTGTGAGGGACATCGACGGCCGGAGCGATATCCTCACCTATGCTGCCGGCGGCAAGGAGCGCTACGGTGACGCGGGCGATGTCATCATCTACCGGAAGGACGGCAGCACGACCCAGACGCCAATCATTCACCGCGCCATGGCTTGGGTGCAAGTGCATGACAACTTCACCTACAGCGTGCCAGAGTTGGACATTCACTATGCGGCCGATTTGAACGACCCGGCCCTGGGGCCAGAGTCCCGCTACGGGTTGCCGCGCAACTACGCCAATCAACTGGAGAGCGAGATCAACCGCCGCATCGACTGCTACGAGCGCGACTTGGAGGGTTCGGGCTGCTTCGGTCTTCAACCCCTCGACGAGGTGCCGTCGCCGTCGGATTTCTCGGGCTTCATCACCCGTGGCGACAACAACCCCAGCGCGGACCAGCCCGGCATCAGCCGCCTGCCCATTCAGCCCGATTGGGTCATTGGCAAGGCGCGCGGCGAGGTCCCCTGGCTTGGGCTGGTCAAGCTTGGCTTCACCGACATCACTGGCAAGTACTTCACGGGCCAGCCGACGTACCACTATGAGCGCGCCCCGGGCGACTTGAAGGTGATGCTGTTTGTTTCCCTGGGCGTCATCATTGGCACGCCGCTGGCCGCCGAATTCGTGTTGAACCGCCGGCGTGCGGCGCGTGAAGCCGACGAAGCACTGCACGGCTCCGGGTCGTCGGAGATCCTTGACGACGCTACAGCAGAGGATGTTCCACCGCCCGCCGGCGAGCCGCTTGGCGACTCCGAGCCCAGCGAGCCAGTAGAGGGCGAGGATTCAGGCGCTTCGGATCAAGAGCGCCAGTAAGGGGTTGAGGCAGCGGTCGCAGCCTCAACCCATCCGTTTCGTTTCTCGTAGACCGGCTTAGAGGAGCCGGTTTTGCAGCTTGGGCCTGAAGTTGAGGACGTCGCGTAGCAACTCGTCCTCGTCCAGGACCTTGCGCGTCGAGTCGATGGGAGCCGACATCTGGATCTCGCGGGTGCGCCCATAGCGGCCCTTGCTGATCACGCGGGCCGTGAAAATGCCCAGCATGTCCAACTCTGAGATCAGGTCCGTGATGCGGCGCTGGGTCAGCACATCGCAACCGGTTTGCTTGCACAACTCCTTGTAGATGTCAAAGACCTCACCCGTGGTTAGGCTGTGGATGTTGTGGTCGCGGTTGGTTTCCTCGCCCAGCATGGTTGCCAGGAGAACCAGTTTGCTCTGGGTTGGCAGGGTCCGCACAACCTCGCTGATGCGGTCCACTTCGATCTTGTTCTGGGCTAGGCGCACGTGCTTTTCCTGCACAGTCCGTTCCCGCTCCCGCTCCGCTAGCTCGGCGGCCACGCGAAGCAGATCCAGGGCCCGGCGAGCGTCGCCGTGCTCCCGCGCGGCCAGTGCTGCGCACAATGGCAGTACGGCTTCGTCGAGGATGTTGTCCTTGAACGCGATGCTGGCGCGTTGGGCCAGGATGTCCTGGAGTTGCTGGGCGTCGTACGGCGGGAAAATCATGGACTCCTCGCCGAGGCTTGACTTGACTCGGGGGTCAAGGAATTCCGTGAACTTCAGGTCGTTGCTGATGCCGATGACGCTGACTTTGTTGTTTTGCAGGTCACTGTTGATGCGCGTGAGCGTGTAGAGGACTTCGTCGCCCTTGAGCTTGTCAACTTCGTCGAGAACGATGATGGTCATCTCGCCCGGGTGGCGGATCGGGTCGGGCACCCACCGGTCGGTGGAGTCCTTCATGAAGCCGTCTACGTAGCGGCGCAGAGCGTCGTATACTTCGTCGGTTGGCCAGCCGGTGAAGGGAATGCGTTGGTGCCAGTTTTCGGCGGCGATGAACCAGTTGGCGATGTTTTGCAGGACCCTGTACTGCGTGTCGACGACTTCGCAGTTGATGTAGATCATGTTCACGCGCTTGCCAATGGAGGGATCCTTGCCCTTCTTGACGAGCTCGCCGCCCACGTACTTCACGGACGCGGTCTTGCCGGTCCCGGTCTTGCCGTAGATGAAGACGTTGCTGGGCGTTTCGCCCCGGAGGGCGGGCACGAGGGTGCCGCCTAGGGATCGGATCTCGACCGAACGGTGTGGCAACTCTTCGGGGGTGTAGGAAGCACGCAAGACTTCCTTGTTGACGAAGAGCGGTTCGGCTTCTAGTAATTGGCCAAAGAGGTCCTTTACCAAGCGGTTTTTCCTCCCAGTTCCCACTCACCCAAACGATTGAGATTGGTTGAAGAATCGCTCGACGCCACGCCATCTCCCACCTGGTCCAGTGGCTGCAGCGGTCCTTCACGAAGCAGGGAATCCCCCTACATGGGTGTTTGACATAACCGTTTCCCAGTTGGCCACCGACCCCCTTGCTTCCGGTGGAACTCAGGTTCCCTGTCAAGGAGGAAAATCCGCTTCATGTCTGCCCCAAACAGCCGATTTGGCCGGCTTTGTTTCGCATGGAAACATGATCTTCGCACGGCGGGGTCGTGGCTCGGAGCGTGCGTGTGTGGCTGGGTGGGGCTCCTCGTCCGCAGGTGTGACTACCAGCTTGGCAGGGGCTGGTAGGGGGCGCAGCGCGCGTTGGGGCCCGCGGCCGGGGCTTCGCACGGGGTCTGCTGGCTGATGGCGTGCCCCGTGCCCGGCTAGTCCAATGCAGGGGTCTCCGCGAAAGCTCGCCGACTGCCATGCATGGCCCTGGCCCCGGGATGGCGGACGGTAATCGGCAGCCCGCAGCCGGCAGCGGGCAGCCGGCCGAATCTAGCCCGCGATGCCTTCGCGCACCTTGACGGCGGTTCCGGTTTGGAAGTCAGCCATCTCCTCGGCGTTGAGCAGGGCGCGGCCAACGGCGACCAAGTTGTCGTGTTGGTCGACCACAAGGCACTCGTCGCCGGGGCGCAAGCCCGGATCGGCGCCGAGCACGAACTTGGCGAACACGGACTTGCCGTCGCGGTTGAAGGCCACGGAGTCGTCGTGCACCACGACCCGATTGGCTGGGGCGGGGAGCGCTGCGTGGAGGATGCGGGCGCCGGCCGCCTTCAGGGTAAACAGGCCGTCGCCGGCGCGCAGGCTCAAGACGTGCTCGCCGTCGAGGCTGGCGGTGCGCATCTTGCCCGTCTTGCGGCTGCGGTCCACTGTGAGCGATCCGTTGGTCAACGCGGCGCCGGCTCCGCGGCCGAATTGCCAGTCGGCGGTGCGCAGGACTTGAATCAAGTCTCGGTCGACGCTTCCGTTGGGGCCCTCTCCGCCGGGAATGGCTGGCATGTAGTCGTGGGCTTCCAAGAACAGGTCCTTGGTTTCCCCCACCCAGCCCATGTGTTCACGGTCGAGGCCTTCCAGGCGCGGCAGGACCGATTGCGTGAACGGGTACGCCTCGTC
>JBFJVP010000132.1:0-7797 GCA_041624075.1 Thermoplasmatota archaeon
GCGGGCGGCGGGCTCGAGTGCGAGGGAACCCTGGATGAAGAACGCTACTATGTGTACCTGAGCATGGAGACGATCGGGGCCACCCTGCAAATCTACGATATCAGCGATTGGGAGGATCCCTTGGCCAGCCTCTACTTTGGCAACGCAGTCGAGCAACCCTAAGCGGGGCGGCGCGCCTGCGACTTCCAACTCAACATCCGCAACTTGACGCCGTCCAGGCGGCCATGCTCCAAGCGCAGACCCGGTTGGACCTGCACGCGCCCAGGCCGGTGGGCTGCCTAGCCCAAGCCTGCCGCGCGTGCTTCATCCACTTGCCCCTGTTTCGTGGGCGCTGCGCTACAGTTCCGCTGCCTGAAACGGTTTAAAGGGACCCCCCAGTCGCGCGCCCATGCGACGTATGCTGGCGGCAACAAGCCTCCTGTTGGTATCCCTGGCGGGGTGCCTGGATGAGGTGGCCACGGACCCAGAGCCCATCGAGGCCCCTGAAGATCTACCGATCAAGCTGCCCGAGGTCGTCACGGGCATGGAGTTCGTTCTCAACGGCGTCACGTCGGCAACGGCTGGCCTGTGGCTGCACGAAGACAAGGCCTACCTGAGCGGCCCCAGTGGCCTGCGCATCCTCGATATCACCGACCCGGTCAACCCGGTCATGCTGGCCCAGGACATTCCCGACACGGCAAGCCGCGACGTGGACATCATGGAGCACCCCAACGGCCGCACCTACGCCGTGCTGGCTGGCGGTGGTGTCGTGAAGCTCGTGGATGTCACGGGCCCTGCACGCGCGGAAGTGGTCGCGACGTCGACTCTTTGCAGCCACAACATCGCGACGGTCCCCAATTCCACCGTCGTGTACAGCTCGTGGAGTCTTTGCCACGCCACCAACACCGGCATGGTGAGTGCCGGCGATGTCGAGATCCTGGACTTCGCCGACCCCGCCAACCCTGTGAGCACGCTCTTCGAGTTCCCGCCCGTGGCCATTACGGCTGGCGGCGTTCCCCGGCCCGTCACGGCCACATCCTGCCATGACATCACCTTCAGCGCCGACGCCAAGCGCGCTTACTGCGCGGGTGTGAGCGACACGCTCATCTGGGACATCACCGACCCGCTCAACCCCGAGATCATCCAGGTCATCGACTGGCCCGGCACCAACATCCATCACGCCGTCTGGGACGCGCGCGGAGGCGACCTCCTGATCCTCGGTGACGAGTTCGCCGGCGTGGCGGCTCCCAGTCCGCCGTGCAGTGCCACCGTGAGCGACCCCACCAGTGCCCTGTGGTTCTTCGACATCAGCGATCTGGCCACGCCGACGCCGGTTGGCTACTTCCAGGTCGAATGGGAGCAGTTGGAGGACGGTGAAGGCGACACGCCGGCGTACTGTTCCACGCACTTTGGAACCCTGATCGAAGACCGCGACATGCTCGTCATGGGCTGGTACGCCGCTGGCACCGTCCTCGTGGACTTCAGCGACCCGGCAAACGCCCGGCAAGTCGCCCACTACGCAGGCAACGGCGCCAACACCTGGGAATCCCGCTACTACAATGGCCACATCTTCACCGGCGACACCGGTCGGGGAATGGACATCCTGAAACTTGTGTGAGGTCAACCATGAAGCAATTCATTCTGCTGCTAAGCCTGCTTGCCGCGACCCTGGGGGGTTGCGTTGGAGACGACGCCGACGAGCTCACCGGGCCCCTGGTGCCCGGCGTGCCGTCCTTCGAGGACATCCAGCCCGAAGTGGTCACCAGCTTCGAGCCCCTGGCGCAATTGCTCAACGCCGACGGCGACTCCGTCAATGGCGCCGGCATTTGGCCCCACGGCGACTACGTGTTTGGCTCCGGCCTGGGCGTCGGCTTCTGGATCGCGGACATCAGCGAACCGACCAGTCCCGTGATGGTCTACCAGTCCCCCGAGGACTCGGAGACCGACTTCGCCCGCGACGCGGACGTGGTGGAGCACCCGGACGGTCGCCTGACCCTTGTGTTGGCTACCCAGAGCGACGGCATGCACGTGTGGGATGTCTCCGTGCCCGCCGAGCCCGTGTTCCTGGCCCGCGTGGAAGTCAACCCCAACCACAACATTGCCACGATTCCCAACACGACGTACGTGTTCAACAGTCAGTCTGGCGGCTTGGGCACCACCAACGACTTGATCGATCTGACGGACCCGGCCGCCCCCAAGGTCGTGGGAACGTTCGGAACGCACGGCTGCCATGACATCAGTTACTTCGGTGCCCCCGGTTCCGAGAAGTTCCGCGCCTACTGTGCCGGCATCGACCGCACGGAGATCTGGAACATGGACGGGTTCGACGTTGCCGCCGCCGACTTCGGCATCACCCTGGCCGGCGTCGTGGAGGGCACTGACAGCCCCGTCGTGGGCAGCCCCCTCTTCGGCTCGGCCCCGGCCCGCACCCTGCACCACTTGGCGATCGTCAACAACGACGCATCCATCCTGATCATCGGCGACGAGTTCAACGGCGGCGGCACGCCCGGTGCGTGCTTCGCCCATGTGCAGGGTTCGGTTCCGTCCACGTCGACGCCGCTGGGCGCCTTGTGGTTCTATGACATCAGCGACGAGGCAAACCCTGTCCTGTTGAGCTGGCTGAGCCCCCCGACGGTCATGCCGGTCATTCCGTCCAACCCGACGAGCCCCCTGGGTGCCATTCCCAACTGCACGGCTCACTTTGGCCAGGTCATTCCCGGCGAGGAGAAGTTGGTCATGGCCTGGTACACGGCCGGCATCCTCCTCGTGGACTTTAGCGACCCGGAGAACCCGGAGATCCTGCGCCGCGTCAGCCTTGAAGGTGGCAACGTGTGGGACGCCCGCGTCCACCACGGATACATCCTCAGTGGAGATATCTTCCGCGGCATGGATGTGTACCAGTTGCTGTGATGCGATCCCGTTGGCGGGGTCGGCGTTGACCGACCCTGCGACTCGCCCCTTTTCCACTTCTCTATCCACCCGGAATCTTGCTGGCTACCCGTCTCGAACGGCTCGCCGCCAAATTTTTAGATAATTGATTGACACCGAGTTTAAGCCAGGGGTAAGAATGGCCGCCTGTCCGACAGCGACAGGGCCCAACCATGTCCACGCAAACCATCATTTCCCCTGGGACTAGCAGCGTCGATCCCGCCAGGCAAACCCAACTCGCCCGTGCGCGGGAGCAGTATGTGTACGACTACCAACTCATCGAGCCCCTGGCCATGGCAGCTCGCGTGCCCGTGGGCGAGGGGGCGTCGCTGGAGTGGGTGGCGCTCGTCACGCGCGCCGCGTTGCGGCTGGCATGGAACAACCTGCACCAAAATGAAGTGCACCGGGGCCGCCTGAGCGACATCCTGCAAGCCTTGGAGGCGGGCAAGCACCAGGACCTGCCCGGGATCCTGCGCGAATTGCAGGACATGCTTAACGATGCCCGCCCGCCCATTCGCGCCAAGAGCCTAGAGGATTACGCGGGCTTGTTTTCGACGCTGCCACTACCTGAAGTCGCCAAGCTGTTTCTGGAAGACTCGGAATTCGCGCGCATGCGTGTGGCTGGGCCCAACCCGGTCTGGATTCGCCGCGTGGAGCGCCTCGACGAACGCTTGCCCTTGACGCCGGAGCAGTACGCCTCTGTCATGGATGGGGACGACTTGGAAGTGGCAGGAAGCGAGGGCCGCCTCTACTTGGCTGACTACGCCGCGCTGGACGGCGCCGTCGGTGGCGTCTACAGGGACCTGCAGAAGTACGTGTACGCGCCGTTGGCTTTGTTTGCAGTGCCGCCCAAGGGCGTCGAGGATCGCTCGCTTCGCCCGGTTGCAATCCAGTGTGGCCAGAACCCCGGCCCCGACACGCCGATCTTCTTGCCCGACGGGAGCGCTGCGTGGATGATGGCCAAGACGATTGTCCAAATCGCTGATGGCAACGTCCACGAGACCGTCAGCCACTTGGCCCACACGCACCTCGTCATGGAGCCGTTCGTGCTGGCTACCCATCGACAATTGGCCAAGCAGCACCCCATCCATGTCTTGTTGGTTCCCCACTTCGAGGGCACGTTGTCCATCAACAACGGCGCCCAACGGGACCTGATTGCCCAGGATGGCGCCGTCGATCATGCGGCCGCCGGGACGATCGACCAGTCTCGTTTGTTGGCCGTCAAGGGCGTCTTGTCCTGGCGGGCCAACGACGCCTTCGTGCCCAAGGCCCTGCGTGAACGGGGCGTCGACGATGCGACGGCCCTGCCGGTCTACCCGTACCGCGACGATGCCTTGGCCCTGTGGGGTGCCATTCACGAGTGGGTCACTTCATACGTTTCCGTCTACTACGACGGCGACCAGGCGGTCCAGGATGACGCCGAGTTGCAGGCGTGGATCGGGGAGTTGCTGTCTCCCTCCGGTGGGCGCATGCAGGGCGTTGGCGAAGATGGGGCCATCAAGACCCGCGATTACCTGTGCGACCTGTTGTGCCTCATCGTCTTCACGTGCAGCGCCCAGCACGCGGCGGTGAACTTCCCCCAGAATGACATCATGAGTTTCGCGCCCGCGATGCCATTGGCGGGATACGCGCCCGCCCCCACGTCCGTGGACGCCGCGGGCTCGCTGTTGGACATGCTTCCGCCGCTGGATCAGGCGCAGCTCCAGTTGGATGTGGGCTTCATTCTGGGCTCGATTCATTACACTCGCCTGGGCCAGTACAACAGTGGTCACTTCGTGGATCCCCGCGTGGCCGAGTCGCTGCAGGCGTTCCAGAAGCAACTAGCGGACTTGGATGCCAAGATCGGCGCCCGCACGGGCCCCTTGGCGTACAAGTACCTCCAGCCGTCCCAGGTCCCCCAGAGCATCAACATCTGAGCCGGTCAGTTCCCCGAGTCCGGGGCGTCCCGCCAGAAGGCCACGGTGGCTGTGAACGGCTGCTCGGGCGCTGATCCGATGGCCTCGGGGCGTTCGAGGCGCAAGCGGACCGATGCATTGGCCAGGTCCTCCGGGTCGGCCTCCAGCGCAAGCGGTGACGCTCCGCGCACCCGGGCCACCTCGCGCCAGCCCGTGCCGGGGTCAACGTCCAGGATGGCGATGAGTTGGCGGTTGGCGGCGCCCTGGGACTGCCAGGAAACGTCGGCCACCACCAGGGCTGCATTGGATGGTGCCAGGAAAATTCGCTCCGCATGGCTTTGGCTGGTTTCTACGCTCCCAAGCGGACCCAGGTCGACGACGGAGGGCAAGGCGCCGGAGATGCTCTCTGCCTGGAGCGGGTATGGGGCACCGGCAGGACTCACGATGGAGTCCAAGCCGAAGGCGACGAACAGCACGCCCAACAGGGCCACTGGCACCGCCAGGGCAACGGGTGCCCGGGCCCGGCGGTCCCCTTGGGGCCAGAAGCCGGCTATGCCCATGCCCAGAAGGGGTATGGACACCACGGCGGCGCCAAGCCCAAGGAGTTCAAGCTGCTCGTTGCGCTCCGTGCGCGCCGCCAGCGGGTTGGGTTCCCGTTGGTGCTCCTGCTCGTCGATCTGACCAAAGATGGTAGCCCCTAAGCCGCCGACGAGGCCAACGAGGGCAAACGTCACAAAAGCGGCGGCGAGCAGCTTCCTGCCATCCACCTGTTGGCTTGGGTGCTGCTGCTACTTGCCTGTTGCCTTCGTTCGCCTGGCAGCCAGGACAAACCTGAAGCAACGCGTGGAGGCTCGCACTTCGTGGCCTCACCATCGCGCCGCCGCGCCGAGAACGTCGAGGGTGACTTGTTCGTTGATGACACCTGCATCGACTGCGACACGTGCCGGTGGATGGCGCCCGAGGTTTATGCTGCCGTGGGCGGCCAGTCGGCCGTCGTCGCGCAGCCTGACAGCGATGCTGCTTGGACGCGGGCCCTACAGGCATTGATCTCCTGTCCCACGGCATCCATCGGCGTTGCGGCTGGTCACCAGGACGCCATGCAGGCGGCACAGGCTGGCCTGCCCGACCCGATCGCCGACGGCGTGTACCATTGCGGGTACCACGCCAAGAGCAGCTTCGGGGCGGCCAGCTACCTGATCCGCCGGCCGGATGGCAACGTGCTGGTGGACTCGCCACGCTACGCGGCACCGCTTGCCAAGCGATTGGAGGAGATGGGTGGCGTGCGGTACCTGTACCTCACCCACCGCGATGATGTGGCGGACCACAAACGCTGGGCCGAGCACTTCGGCTGCCAGCGGATCCTTCACGCGGACGACGTAACGGCGGACACCCGTGGCGTGGAAGTCCAACCGGAGGGTCTGGAGCCGACCCAGCTAGCCAACGATCTGCTGGTGATTCCGGTACCTGGCCACACCAAGGGGCACACGGTGCTGCTCCACGGCAGGTTTCTGTTCACCGGGGATCACTTGGCCTGGAGCGACCGGCGCCGCACCCTCATTGCGTTTCGTCGTGCGTGCTGGTACTCCTGGCCCGAGCAGCAGAAATCCATGCAGCGCCTGCTGGCGCACGACTTCGAATGGGTGCTGCCAGGCCACGGCCGCCGCCACTACGACACGGTCGATGGCATACGGCGCCACCTGACGGCGTGCATCGACTGGATGGCGACGGTGGGCTGAAGGCCGCCTTCGCAAGGGCCAAGTGCCCCGCGACCCCAATGTCCCCCATGGGCACCGCACTGATCCTCGTGGATGACGGATTCCAGGACGCCGAAGTCATCTACCCCCTCTACCGATTGAGGGAGGCCGGATTCGACACGCGCCTGGTGGGCCCATCGGCTGGCCAGCGCGTCACGGGAAAGTACGGCTACTCGTTCGAAGTGCAAGCCACCGCTGCTGACACCCAACTGGACGGCGTGGAAGTTGTCGTCATTCCCGGCGGCTGGGCGCCGGATCACATGCGAACCAAGCCGGGATTCGTCCGCATCGTCCAGGAGGCCATGCGGCGAGGAACGGTCGTCGCGGCCATCTGTCACGCTGGCCAACTCCTGGTGGAAGCCGATGTCGTCAGCGGCCGCACCCTCACGTCCTACATCGCTGTGCGGCGCGACCTGCAAAACGCTGGCGCCACGTGGCTGGATCAACCTGCAGTCGTGGACGGCAACCTGGTCACCAGCCGAACCCCCGATGACTTGCCGGATTTCCTGGCGGCGACGCTGCGCGTCGTCAACGATCGCGCAGTCGTCACCGCGTAAGGCCTGCCTAATTGGTCAAGCCGTCCAGGCGCTGGTTGAGGGCGCTGCGAGCCTTTTCGAGGCGCCGCCGCGCCTTGCGGCGCTTGAACCAGCGGGCACTCTCGTAGCCCTGGAGCCGCTTCTCGGCGGCATTGGCTGCCTTTTGCATCCGACGCATGGGGCGCTTCGCCTTGCGGCGCTGCCGCCAGGGACTGGCGCGGTGCTGCTCCCCTAGAGCTTGCAGTTGCTCGCGGGCAGACTGGATGTTGTTGCGGGCCTTCCGGAGGTATCGCTTGCGGCGCATGGGACTCCAAGCCAAGGGTTTTCCTGGGACCGGTCAAAACGGTGTCGCCAGGGGGAGTTCACCCCGTCCGTTTCCTACCCAAGGGCACAGGCGGCTGGGCAGACCTTGGGTGAGTAGGCGAAGTCGGCCCCGGAGCCAAGCGGACCCGCGGGCATACCACTTTGAAGCGTATCGGTGTGGACCGGGTCGTCGTGACAGACCCCAGCAGTCCCGAGGCCGCCCTGGAGCAAGGGGCTGTACCAGAACGGTTCAGCTCCCTAGGGAACCACTTGTGGTCGGTCGTGCCCTTCGTGCGGCCCTACAAGCCGCGCGTGGCCGTGGGCGTTGTCACCAACATGATGGCGCGAGCCTTCGACCTCCTGCCGATCTACCTCATCGGCGTGCTGGTGGACGTGGTGGCC
>JBFJVP010000133.1:0-7796 GCA_041624075.1 Thermoplasmatota archaeon
CCCCGCTAGCCTGCCATGCGGCTGTGCCTGTCTGCTAAACGGTCTGCGGCATGGGCTCCGGCGTCGTAATGCCGTGCTTGGCGACGATCTGCCAAAACACCTCGGGACTCACGCCCTTGTGGTTGCGGTCCCAACGGCGGTAGCCCGCGATGAACGTGCGGATGTCCTCCTTGGTGTGGTGCTCTGTCCACGCCTTGATGTCGTTGGCGATGGCGAGCAACTGCTCCTTGGAGGCATCCACTCCCGCCTGGCGCAGGCGTTCCCCGACCGCACGGGTGCCGGTGTGCTTGCCAAACACGAAGCGGCGGCGCCGGCCGAGCGCCTCCACCTGCATGGGCTCGTAGGTGAGCGTGTTCTTGATCACGCCGTCGGTGTGGATGCCCGACTCGTGCGTGAAGGCATTGTACCCGACGATGGCTTTGTTGAAGGCCACGGGCACGCCCGAAACCTCCTCCACGCGGCGGCTCAGGCGCTGCAAGGCGAGCTTGTCGATGCCTGTGTGGTACTGGTACAGTTCCTCAAGGGCCATCACGACCTCCTCGAAGGAACAGTTGCCGGCGCGCTCGCCGATGCCGTTGACGGTGGTGTTGACGCACGGAATGCCGCGCTCCACGGCCGCAAGGGTGTTGGCGGTCGCCATGCCGAAGTCGTTGTGCACATGCACGCCGTACTCCACGTTGCGATCGATGCGACGAACGACCTCGTCCAGCCACCAGCCGAACGTGCTGGGCGTCATCACGCCCACCGTGTCGCAGAACAAGACCCGCTTGGCGCCGGCGTCGATGCACGCCTGGTACAGTTCCACGACGTAGTCCATGTTGGCTCGCACCGTGTCCTCCGTGACGAACGTCGTCTTGAGGCCGTGTTCCACGGAGTACTCGACGCTTTGGACCGCGATGTCAAGCGCCTCCTGGCGCGTCAAGCCCAGTTTGTGCTTCAAGTGGACGTCGCTGGCGGCGATGAAGGCCGCGATTTCCGGGGCGTCGGTGTGGATGACGGCGTCGATGTCCGACTGGACCGTGCGTGCGGCGCCCAGGACGGACGCTTCCAGATCTTGCTTGGCAATGGCTCGCACCGCCTTCAACTCCGAGGGGCTGATGGCGGGGATGCCCACGTTCATCACGTCAACGCCGGCATCGCTGAGCAGCCGGGCCAGTTCGACTTTCTCTTCCAGGGTGTAGTACACACCGGGAGTCTGCTCGCCGTCACGCAGCGTTTCATCCCAGAAGACCACCTTCTCAGGGAACCGTCTGGCTGGGCTTCCTTGGAGGTGGAAGTTTTCCAGCTCCACATCCTGTTCGGGGGCCATCCTCTCCACTCCTGTACCGCTGCATCCAAGGCCCATGCTATAGGGTTGGTGGGATGGGCTCTTTCGGACTAGGCCCTGTTTGGTTGCTGGTCGTTTGGGGCCGCGGGGCTCGACGACCCCTGGACTGCGGCTACCATGACACGGGGCGGAGGTAGCCGGACAAGGCCCAGCGACCTCCCACCAGCCGTCGACCGGCCTCTGCGCTTGCCTCATATCCTTCGAGTTCACCGAGCATGCAGGGTGCTGCCTGCGCAGAGTCAACCTTGCGTACGGCACGATTATAACCCGCAAGACAGGCTATCAGGAGCTAATCTTGGGGGTTGGCGGAATATGCAAAATAAAATTGTCCTAATGGTTGCAACGTCCTTGTTGTTTGCCCCGGTGCTGTCCGGCGCCGCAGTGGTTGAGAATGGAATGGAAACCAAATTCACCGCCAGCGACGCCCGAGCCCGTGACTTCTACGGGGCAGCCTTGGCGATGAGTGGCGACTCCGTGCTCATCAGCGCCTACCTCAACGACCACGTGGAAACTGACGCTGGCGCCGCGTACCTGTACCGCCCCGATGGCGCGGGAGGCTGGACCGAACACAAATTCACCGCCAGCGACGCCGGTGTCAACGACCGCTTCGGGCGAGCCGTTGCCATGGAAGGCGACTCACTGCTCATCAGCGCGACTCTGGACGACCACGCGGTGATTGATGCCGGCAGCGCCTACCTGTACCGACCCGACGGCGCCGGCGGCTGGAACGAACACAAATTCACCGCCAGCGATCCTGACATCCTGGACTACTATGGCACCGCGCTTGCGGTGAGTGGCGACGCCGTACTCATCGGTGCTCCGGGCGACGACGACCGTGGCGACTACTCCGGCAGCGCCTACCTGTACCGCCCAGACGGCGCCGGCGGCTGGACCGAGCACAAATTCACCGCCAGCGACGGCCACGCCAACCAACGCTACGCCAACGCCGTCGCCATGGACGGGGACAACGTGCTCATCGGCGCCTTCGGCTCCAACCAGCACGGACGCTTCTCCGGCGCCGCGTACCTCTACCAACCCGACGGTGCCGGCGGCTGGACCGAACACAAATTCACCGCCAGCGACGGTGCCTACGAGGACTCGTACGGTCAATCCGTCGCCATGGAGGGCGACTGGGTGCTCATTGGCGCCCGGGCCGATGATGACCACGGCGACGGCTCCGGCAGCGCCTACCTCTACCGCCCCGACGGCGCAGGCGGCTGGACCGAGCACAAATTCACCGCCAGCGACGCCGACACGGACGACCGCTTCGGGTTCCGGGTGGCACTGAGCGGCCAAAACCTGCTCATCGGCGCCTACACGGACGAGAACAATCGCTTCCCGGAGGAACGGCGCCGCTTCTCCTCCGGCGGTAGCTCGTACGCCGCGTGGGACAACCAAACCGACGATGACAACCTTGACCACCACGCCGGCACCGGCAGCGCCTACCACTACCGCCCCGACGGCGCAGGGGGCTGGATCGAGTACAAGATGAAGGCCAGTGACGCTGGCGACCGGGACTACTACGGGTGGACCGTTGCCATCAGTGGCGAAAACGCCCTCGTGGGCGCCTACCTCAACAATGACGCCGGAACTGATTCTGGAAGCGCATACCTCTACGATCTGACACGCGACTCCGACTTCGACGGACTCACCAACGACGAGGAGTCCGCCCACGGCACAGACCCGCACAACGCGGACACAGACGGCGACGGCGTCAGCGACGGCTACGAAGTCCACGGCATCGGAACCGACCCCGTAGACGCCGACACGGACGGGGACTGCTATGGCGACGGCGACGAGCTTGATGCACAAAGCGACCCCCTTGACGCCGCGAGCATCCCGACCCTCCTGGGCCCGATGACGCTGCCGGAGCCTCTCACCGGCGACCACGCCCCGCTGGCGGACGCCAACCCGACGGATGCGGCGCTCTGCGTGCCCCACGGATTGCCCTAACCGGCGGGCGTGAACTCGCCAACTCTCCTCGCTTTCCCCTGCACTGATTGATAGCGGCGGCCAAGTAGCGCGGCCGGATTGGGGGGCGTGTGGGCCTCGCCACCGGCCGGTTGACCGCTTGAAGAAGATGCCCCACGGCGGGCTGACGAGGCGGGCGACGCGCCACGGCGAAGCCCCTGGCGCCATCCGGAGATTCGACAGCTTCGGAGCCACGTCGCGAGGCGCGTCCGGCTATGGCTGCTTGCCAAGCGGCTTGAACGCCGCTCCATACCGCCATGTCCCCTGCTGGGGGAACAGCCGCCGCAGCGTGGGGCGAACCTCGGCCCCGACCGCAGGCGCACCGGCGCCAGCCCACAGGCCGACGGTGCGCCGCTCGGGCCCGCCGTGCTCCTCTGGGGGCAGGTTGACCAGAACCACGTGGTAGGGTCCGTGGGCTTCCAGCAGGCGGCCGAATTCGCTGGGGCCGCTGGCGATGCGGGTCCACGCGAGGACCTTGCCCGGCGGCAGGGCCAAGCGCTCGGCGGTGACCTGTTGGTGGCGGGCGAGGGGCACGTGGGCGCCAAGCGGGTAGTCTGCCTCGCGGGGCTCGTCGCTGCGCGCCGCATCCAGCCTGGCTGCCTCGTCGTCGCTGAGCTCGGTGGCAGCTTCGAGGGCAGCCTTCGCCAGGTCAGCGGGATCGACCGCCACGCCGATGGGGTGGAGGCTGACGACGGGGCCTGCGGGGGTGTCGACGAGGGCCAGTTCCAGGGGCGCGTCGTCCTTCAACTCGATCCGGGCGGCCTCCAGCCACCAGTCTGGCAACTCGATGCCCGCCGCCTTCAGCCCGAAGCCGGGGCGCAGGCCAACGGTGGCCACCGCGTCCCACGCAGCCGTGAGGAGGTCCTGGTCGAAGCGCCACACCAGCCGATCGCCGTGGCGCAGTGTCGGGGGCACCGTGACGCTGGCGCGCAGGGGCACGGTCTCGGAACCATCCGTCATGCGTCGGCCTCCCAGAGGTGGACAGCGCATGTCGCGCCCGATCCCCCGACATTATGCGTCAGCGCCACGCGGGCGCCCTCAACCTGCCGCCGCCCAGCTTGGCCGCGCAGTTGCTCGAACACCTCCACCGCCTGGCCGGCTCCCGTGGCACCGAGCGGGTGGCCCTTCGCCTTGAGCCCGCCGCTGGGGTTGACGACGACGTGGCCGCCGTGATCCGTGTCGCCGGCCGCCGCGGCTGGGCCGCCGAGGCCCTTGGGAACCAGACCCAAGTCTTCCGTGGCAAGAATCTCTGCGATCGTGAAGCAGTCGTGCACCTCCGCCAGGTCCACCCGAGCCACCGAGTGGCCGGCCTCCTGGAGGGCGGCCTGGGCCGCGCGGCGAGTCGCCCCCAGGCTGGTCAGGTCCGCCCGGTCGTGCAGGGCCAGCGTGTCCGTCGCGGCGCCCGAGCCGGTGAGCCAGACGGGCTGGTCAGTGAACTCGCCCACGCGGTCCTCGGACACCAGCAGGAGGGTCGCGGCGCCGTCCGTGGTGCCGCAGCAGTCGAACAAGCCCAATGGATCAGCCACCATCGCGGCGCCCAGCGCTTTCTCCAGGGTGATTTCCTTTTGAAACTGGGCGTGGGGGTTGCCGGCGCCGTTGCGGTGGTTCTTCACCGCCACCGCCGCCAGCTGCTCTCGCGTCGTGCCGAAGGCATCCATGTGCAGCCGGGCCAGCAGCGCGTACACACCCGGAAACGTCAGGCCCGACATGCGCTCCACCTCTGTGTCACCCGACACGCCGAGCCAGTAACCCCGGTGGGCCGGGCTGAACGCATTCATCGATTCCACGCCGGCGGCCAAGGCCACATCAGCGGCTCCCGATCGGATCGCCAAGGCAGCGTCGCGGATGGCGAATCCACTGCTAGCGCACGCATTCTCAACCCGGTGCGCGGGAGGACCCTGCGCCCCCACGGCCTGGAGGAACAGCGCAGCGCTGTTGCCCGGCTGATGGCCGCCAAAACCCACGGTGCCGATCCACGCCTCATCCAATTCGCCATGCCACCCCGGCTGATCGATGCTCGCCGCCATGCGCCCCCACGCCTCCCGAAACAGGTCCGCCGGCGAGTCGGCCGGCCGGTTGCCAAAATCGCTCATGCCGGCAGCCACCAAGGCGACGCGGTTCACGGCCCGCGCATGGCCAGCCCCTCGTTAAGGTGTCTCGGCCCGGACCCGGCCCAATGGGCAAGTCCCCCACCGAAACCATCCTGAACCGGTCGCGGCTTGCACGACCGTCCCATGGTTCCGCTGCGCGCGCCCAACGACGACGAAGGGCCGGATTGGGAGCAAACGTTCACGGTCGAGCGGAGCCCCCACGACGCCCTCGACGCGGCCGAGGTGTACCTGAACGGCGCCGGCATCGTCGCGGGTCGCCTGCAAGGCAAGCTGGAGCGGCGCGGAGACAGCATTGTCATCCACCACGGACGCGTCGCAACGGAAGTCTCGGCCAACCCCATCCAAGGGGCGCCCACGCGCACCAAGGTGGCCGTTCACCGCACCGGCCGTGTTCCCTTGGAGGACACCCGGGGCTGGCTTGGATTCCTGGCATTGGCCGCCACGGTCCTGGGCTGGGGTCTGGCCGCGTACAACCGCAGCAATCCCGGTTTCCTGTCGCCCATGGTGACCATCAGCCTGTTCTTTGCAGCGATTCTCGCCGTCATCGTGGTCCTCTACGTGGTCGATCGGTCCATGGAGCGCCGCAGCCGCAGCATCGTCCTCAGCCTGGAGGATGCCATCCGCGGCGACCCCCTGCTGGTCCTGCGCCGCGAAGTGGATGCCCTGGAGAAGCAGATGGCCGTGGCCAATGGCATCCTGTTCTACGCGCTGGCGCTGGTGCTCGAATTCGTCGTCTTCGTCACGCTGCTAGGCAACGGCGTCTCGGACGCCGTCACGTTGGAGGTCATGCGCTGGGGCTTCGGCATTCCCATCGTGCCCGCGGTCGTCTTTGCAGGATTGTACTTCCTGGCATCCAACCGCTTGCACCAGGAGCGCTTCCAACTGGTGGAGCGGCGGTACCACGACAAGCGCACCCTCATGGCTGCGCGGGTCCAGTCGCCGCCCGCCAGCTAGACCCGGCTGGACGGCTGGTACCGCCTAGTAGAACGGGAACATGGGCGCCAGGTAGTCCTCCAGGAGCCAGAAGGCACCCGCCAGCGCCAACGGGTTGAGGATGTTGTCGGTGATCGGGATCGGAACTGGCCCGACGACGTCAATGATGAGGAACACGGCGGCGGACACCACGGCCATGGGCACCCCCACAAAGGGCAGGGCCGTGGCGAAGGCGACCAGGGTGCCTGCGGTGGTTCCAACGTAGCTCTTGTCCGCGTTGTGGAACCACTTGCGGCGCCCAAACCGCTTGCCAAACAGCGCGCTGGCAGCGTCGGCAAACACGGTGACGCCGAAGATGGCTAACACGGCCGGAATCGTGCGTTCCCAGTTGGCGGGGTCCCGCGTGACCCAGAGGACCGCCAAGGGCATGGTTGCCGTGATGTAGAAGTGAGCCACGAACAAGCCGTATTCGCGCTCCCGCATGCGGCTGAGGATGATCTGCTTGAAGGGGTAGCTCAATTCGGGGTACTTCAAGCGCAGCAGCTCGGGTGGCAGGATGACAAACAGTAGCAGGAAGAGGGCGAACACGGCGAATTGATGGCCTGCGACCAGCCAGTGTCCGTGGCTTGCGGCGTACAGGTTGCCAATGCTTTCGCCGGCTCCCTCGCCGGGTTGGCCGCCGTAGGTCAGGTTCCAGATGCCGCGCAGCACCAGGTATCCCAGGGCCAGGTAGATGGCCAGAAAGAGGCCCATGAGCAGGTGCGGGAGCTTGCGCCGTTCCTCGTGGCCCCAGTCGAAGCGTTCCCGTAGGCCCCGCAGCGCCGAGAGCCGATCCTCCGGAATGGTGGCCTCCATCAACTCGTTGAGGCGATCGCCGAAGCGGCGTCGGAACCGATCGATGTGCTCCTGGTAGCGCCCAAGGGTGAACGTGAGCGTGAACAGTACGCCGCCGATGCACGCCCCGAAGGCCCACACCGACAGGGGTGATGGGAAGATCTCTGCGCCCCTGGTGAAGAGAACCAGGGCCAGCAGAGCCAGCACAACTGCCGACAACAGGGCAGACCAGCGGTCGGTGAGCCGGACGCGAAAGGCGTTGATGGCGTACACCGAGACCAGGGCTGCATAGATGGCTACGGCTCCGCCGAGCAAGCCAGCCATGAGGCGGCTGATGGTGCCCACGTCGAAGCTGACCGGCTCCACGACGCGGCCAAAGCGGCCCCAATAAAAACGGGTTGCAGCCGGCCGGGTGCACTGCCCAGGTGGGCGGCGGGCAGCGCGGGCAGGGCGCGCCCACTGGAGGCATCCGTTGGGGAAGCGGCCGTGGGATGCCACCGACAAAACCCTCATCCCCAAACCCTGGGTGCGCCGCCCCATGGACCTGGATGTCCGGACGCTCCGCGACGGCGACTTCGCCGGCAAGCGAGTCCTGGTGCGCGTTGATTTCAACGTACCCC
>JBFJVP010000134.1:0-7789 GCA_041624075.1 Thermoplasmatota archaeon
ATGGTCTTCACTGGCGTCCCGATGGGCGCCCGGATCACTTCGTCGTGGTGGATTTCACCAATGGTTTGCAGGAACTTGTAGATCACAGGCCGGTGCTCCGTCAAGGCCCAGTAGATGTTGAACAGCGTCTCCGTGTTCTGGACGGTGACACCGATGTGGGGTGGGATGGCACCCCGGGGCACCTTCTCTCCGGTCACGTAGTGGGTGAGTGTCTTCTCCTCACCCATCATGTACTGATCGGGCACGTACGAAATCTCGTATGCCCCCGTCTCCTGGGCAGCGTGGATCACTTCCGTGCAGTAGTGGACGTGTTTCTTCTTGATGGCCAGCACCACTCGCTCGTAGCCAAAAATGTCCTTCAGCAACACTAGCGCCTTGCTGATGACGTCCGCGTGGTCGCGCATCATCAACTTGTCACCGTAGTAGCCGGGCTCGGACTCGGTGCAGTTGGCAATGTACGTGTGCGTCGGCTTCTCGTACTTGACGTAGCTGGGAAAGCCGGCGCCCCCCGCGCCTACAACGCCAGCCCGCCTGAGGAGAATCGGTACGGTTTCGGGTTTGATGCGCATGGTCGTCTCCGCTCTCCGCCGCACGCCGGCGCGGGAGCCGGATCGGAATTGATTGCCCGCTGTTGAGTCTTGTGCTGGCTGACCCTGGCAGTTGCCGCCTGGGTCCGGTTCCGTGTCCAACCCGTGGCCAAGCGTTAACAAACGCCACGAACCATTCACAAGCGGTTACCATGTTCGAAGCGTACGCGGACCCCGCCAAGCGGCGCGAGACGGTCACGGAGATCGACACCGATCGACAGATGACCCGCTTGGGCCCCGGGGCCCTCCACGATGTGGGCCTCCTCGCCAGCCTGCTTGGCATCCGTCGCGCCCTTGTGTTGGTGGACCCCCATCTGGAGCATTCGTCTGGCATGCAGGTGCTCAAGAACAAGTTGCAGGCCGAAGGCATTGCGTGGGAATTGTGTGACCACGTGACGCCCACAGCCATCGATAGTAATGTGTACGATGCCGTGGAGGCGCTCAAGGCCGGCAACTGCGACGGCGTCATCACCTTCGGGGGCGGCTCCGCGCACGACATCGGCAAATGCACCGCACTCATCGGCAAGCACGGCGGCACGATTCTCGACTACGCCCACGAGCACAAGGTGGTCGACAGCACACTGCCCCACATCGCCATCAACACCACGGCCGGAACGGGCGCGGAGATGTCGTCGTTTGCCTTTGTCACGACGGAGCACGGCCACGAACACACCATCCTCCATCACGACATCCTGGTGCCGGAAGCGGCGATCCTGGATCCGCTCACCCACCTGTCGATGCCGTCCCACGTCACCGCCGCCACGGGCATCAACGCACTCTCGGATGCCATCGAGGCCTACGTGAGTCGCGCTCATACACCTGAAACCGACAAGGCGGCCCTCGAGGCGATCCAGATCATTGCCGAGAACCTGCCCAAGGCGTTCAAGGATGGCGAGGACCTGGATGCACGCACCGCCATGGCCCGGGGCGCGTACTTGGCAGGCACCGCGTTCAACGGCGCCGGCCTGGGCATCGTGGACTCCATCAGCCTCGTCGTGAGCAGCCTGTTCAACATTGGCCACAGCACCGCCAACGCCATCGTGCTGCCACACGTCATGGCGTACGACGCCTTCTCCGTCGACGACCGCATGGGCGACATTGCCCGGGCCATGGGGCGCGACGTGACCGGCATGGACCGCAAGCACATGGCCGAGGCGGCCATCGATGCCGTTGTCGATCTGAAGAATTCCATGGGCTTGACGGAGAACCTGGCAGACCGTGGCATGGGCTGGGATGACCTGTACCTGTGCGCCCACGCAATTCTGCGCCACCCGTTCATCAAGCGCAACCCCCGCGACCTGGACGAAGCGGGCCTGACGGAGATCCTGCTGGGTGCCATGGAAACCAAGCGAATCATCGTGGATGAGCCCCCGGCAGAGTTGCAGGCCTGACTCGCCGCGGATCAAGCGATGGCTGCCCGTCCCCGCAATACCCGGGGTCGCCTGCGGGCCACCAGCCACACGCCGACGAAAATCAGTGCAGCAGCCGGGGCAACGGCAAGGTCGAGGCGGTGGCCGAGCACGATGGCTGCCGTGATAGCGGCCACCACAGGCTGGAGGTAGATGTAGACCGCCACGGTGGAGGAGGGCACGGCGCGCAGGGCGGTGGCGTTGAGCACATACGTGAGTACACTTGGGCCCAGTACGATGAACGCCACGATCCACCAGGTGCGGCCCGGTGCGGCGGCTAACTGGGCTGGTGCGCCGACGGCCAGGCCCACCGGAAGCAGCAGCACGGCGCCGATGACAAACATCCACGTGGTCACCGAGAGCGGGTCGTACCGCTGCATCGCCTGGCGGCCCCACACCAGAAACGCGCTGAAGAACAGGGCGTTGGTGAGCACCATCACGTCGCCCAGGGCGGTGTGCCAGGAGGCCTGATACCGGCTCAGCCCCACGAGGTACAACGCGCCAGCCAGTGCCAATGCGATGCCTGCGGCGCGGCGGGGCCCCAGGTTTTCGCGGCCGGTGGCGACCGCCAAGGCGTACGTAAACACCGGAATCGTCGTGATCAATAGGGTGGCGTTCACGGCGCTCGTGCGCTCCAGGCCCAGCACGAAGAGGGTTTGGTTCAGGACGACGCCGAGAAGACTGAACACCAGCATCGCCCGCCACGCTTTGGCAGGGACGGGGTTGCGCACCAGCAAGCGGTGAATGGCCACCAACAGCAGGGCCGCGCCGGCCGTGCGGATGGCTGCCAAGGCCAGGGGCTCAATGTGCTCGAAGGCCAGCTGTGCCATCACGGGCCACACGCCGAACACGACCTGCACGACCAGCAGCGCAACGTGGGCGCGCCCCTCCTGTGCCACGTCGGTGCCCACCCGGCGCTGGCCAAGAGGCTTGCGCCCCACAACGCCTAAGCCCGCGCCCGTGTCGGCGCAGCCATGAAGTGGGTGCTTCCCGCCGTCCTGCTCGTGGCGACGGCTGGCTGTCTGGATGATGCAGCTGAGGCGATCGACGACGCCTTCGATGGCGCGATGGACGCAGGCGCCTGCCTGTTCTCCGGCGACGAGGAGGTGGTGTTCCATTTCGGTCCAAGTTACACGCTCAGCCTTGAGGCGCCGGCGGGTCCCGGCACCGAGGCCGGCAACGCGTTTTCCAGTGCTTTTCTGACCAACGACCTCAAGGAGTGGCTGTCGGCGCCCGTCAAGGAGGGCTTCGTCATGACTGGCACCGTCATCCTGGAATACTGGGCCGAAAGCGTTGGCTCGCCGGCGCCCATCATGATCGGCGGCGACCCCGGCGAAGGCTACCACTTCTTCAACCAACTCGGCAGCAACGTGGCCGTCGCGCCCAGTTACGCCATTGAGTACGCAGAGGTCGCCTCGGCGCCGGGCACGATCCGGCACTACGTGGAGGAGTTCGAGATGCCTCCGGGTGGCTTCGTGGTTGAATCCGGCGACCAGTTGCGGGTGCTGCTGACCAGCCTGGTGACGGATGGCCCCGATGGCGGCGGACACATCATCCACTACGGCGGCGACATGCCCAGCCAGGTGCGCTTCACGGCCACGTGCTACGCCCAACGCGACTGGGTGGAGGCGGCAACTCCCGTGGTGGAGGCCGTCAGCTTGCCCTTCAACCAGGGATTGCTGACTGGAGCCGTGCCGGCCATGGACGGTTTCAACGCTGCCACCGTGCCCTTTGACGTCGTTGACGACACCGAGCGCCTGACGGTTCGCATCATCGCCGATGCCAGTAACCCCAACCCTGTCAAGGACGACATCGACATCAGCATCACCGACGTGGACGGCAACGAGGTCTGGGGCGGCAGCACGCCCTACACCGACGAGACGCTGCGCTTGTGGCGCGCCAACATCGACGCCGTCATGCCGCCGGGGCGGTACCACGTGGAAGTGGCCAGCTACTCGGGCGTCGGCTACTCCGGCCAGGTGGAAGTCGTGCAGGAAATGCGCGACTAGGCCCGAGCCCACGGGCAGGGAGCCGCCTGGTGGCCCTGGCCGGGCCCCGGCCCCAGGCTTTTCAAGCAAGCACCTGTGGGCGCCGCCGTGGTCCTCACCGTAGGCGTACTCGCCGTGCAGGGAGCCGTCAGCGAGCACCTGGATGCCCTGCGCCGCGCCGCGACGGCCGCTGGACTGGATATCGACGCCATCGCCGTGCGCACGCCCGAAGAACTGGCGCGTGTCTCAGGAATCATCCTGCCAGGTGGCGAATCCACGGCCATCAGTCGGCTGCTCCGCTTCAATGGCTTGCAGGACGCCCTCCTGCAGCGCGCCGAACGCGGCGACCTTGCAGTCTTTGGGACCTGCGCCGGCATGGTGCTCCTGGCCAGCGACGCCAGCCACGACGTGGAGGACAAGGATGTCCAGTTGCTAGGCTTGCTGGACGCCGAAGTGGACCGGAACGCGTTTGGCCGCCAACGGGAGAGCTTCGAAGCCGAACTGGACGTCGAAGGAGTCGGTCGCATTCCAGCCGTCTTCATCCGGGCCCCGGTCCTGGCTCGCGTCTGGGGGGAAACCGAGGCGCTTGCCGAAACCAGTAAAGGCGTCGTCGTGGCGCGAAAGGGGCGCATCCTGGCCACCGCGTTCCACCCGGAGTTGACGCCGGACACACGGCTGCACGAGTGGTTCCTGCAAACCTGCATGGCCGCAGCGGCCCCCTGACGAGCCTGCTTCCGGCCCCCTCGTGTTTCGCTTTTGCGCCGCAACACCCTTGAATGAGATTCTGGCTTGCGTTGCTGGGTGGTTGCTGCGTCCTCGATTGTCCTTCGCCCACGCCGCCGCCGGCTGGCAGACTTACTCCATTCGCGGCCCATGCGTGCCCTGAATGGCCACTGGCATCAGCGGGCGCTCTACCTGTTCATGGCGTTGGTGGTTGCCCACTGGATCGAGCACTTCCTGCAAGCCTACCAGGTGTACGCCCTCGGATGGCACGTGGATGGCGCCCACGGCGGCTTCGGCTTGCTGTGGCCCTGGCTCTCCACGTCGGAAGTGCTGCATTACGGCTACGCGGTGGTCATGCTGGCGGGCCTGTACATCCTGCGCTTCTCCTTCTCCGGGTCCGCCCGACTGTGGTGGGACGTGGCTCTCTGGATCCAGGTGTGGCACCACTTCGAGCACCTCGTGCTGCTCGTGCAGGCGCTGTCGGGGTGGAACCTGGCGAGCCGAGCCGTCCCCACTAGTCTAGTCCAACTGATCGTGCCCCGCGTGGAACTGCACCTGTTCTACAACGCCGCCGTCTTCCTACCGATGGTGCTCGGGACCCTGCTTCACGTGTGGCCGCCGGCGCACGCCCTGTCCGATCCCTGCTCGTGCTCGCGCCGCCATGACGAGTACCCTGCGCCCGCCTGAGCCGCGTCAGCCAGCGCCAGGGCGCGCTTCTTCGAGCAACGACTCTAGGTGATCCACGCTGCGCCGGTAGCTCTCCATGGCGTTCTGGAAGTGGGCCTCGGCGAAGTTCCAGGCTTTGCTCAGGTTGCCGTAGCGCAGGCGAAACGCCCGGCGCCGGTCGCCGTCCACCTCGATGTGCAGGTCTTCGACGAGATCCAGATCCAGCAATTTGTTCACGTGGCGGTACACGGAAGGCAGCGTCGTGCCGCACGCCTGCGCCAATTCCTCCACCGTCCAGGACTTGGTGGGGTGCAGCAGCAGGCAGTCGTAGAAGATGCGGAAACTGATGCCGTGGTCGGGGCCCTTGCGAGCAGTGTACCCGATCATGTCGAACAGCAGCTTGGCCACGCGTTGCGGGTCGGTTTCGCCCGTCAGAGGCGCGCTGCTGACCACCTGCATCTCGAAGGCCATGCGGCTACCAGCCAGCCCCTCGTTTTAGGACATTACGTTTCGGTTTGCGTATTGGCCTTGCCGCGTGGGGGGCGCTTTCGGATGAGGATTGCCATGACCAAGAACAGTGCAGCAGCCGCCAGGAGCGCCAACGCGATCCAGCCGCCGTCGTCAAAGAACATGCCACCCGTGCCGACGGCGTCGTCGCCGGCTTCGGGGGCCAAGGCAACCTCGCCGCTGGAACCTCCAGCCATGTCGCCGGACGCGGTCTGGTTGTCGCGGGCTTCAGGCTGGCTGGAACCACTTGGCGGGCTGCCGTCCTCGGGAGGCGAATCGGCGTCGTCGGGCTGACTGCCCGAGCCACCGCCGTCACCATCGCTTCCCCCGGAACCCCCGCCTGCAGCATCCCCGGAGCCATCATCTGAGGACGCCGTGGAATCCTGCGGTTGCGCATCTTGGTCGGCGGCAATGGCGCTTTCTGCCGACTCGGCCGCGGGTGCCACGGGTTCGCCCATGTCGCGTATCTTGTTCTCCTGCCACCAGAAGCCCAACGCACGCCCCAGCATGGCGACGCCGCCGCCCGCCGCCGCCACCGACAGGGCCAGCAGGACCGAAAACGCCGTCGACGCCTCGGGGTTGAGCAAGGTCTGGCCACGCCACGTCAACTCGTAATAGATCCACTTGCGGCCTTCGTCCAACTTCTTCACCAAGCCGGAGGCCACCAGCACCTGCAGGTGTTCGTGCACGGTTGCCTTGTTCAACTCCAGGTCCCGCGACAACTCGGACAGCGTCTTGCGCCGCTCCCCCAGGGCCCGGAGCACCGACAGCCGCGTTTCACTGGCCAACGCCTTGAACGTCTCCAGGTCCAGTACGACCTTGCTCACGTTCCTGTATGCGCATGTGCCGCGCATTAACGGTTTGCAGATCGTTTGGGGATCTCCGACTACGAGGTGAGCCACTCCACGATCTGCTGGACGGCCCCCTCGTGGCGCTGGATGGTGTGGCCGGCGCCTTCCACGTGCAGCACCTCGACGCTCGTCTGGTTGCCCGCCAACACATCGGCGAAGAATTCGCCGTGGGCCACGTAGGCAGTGTTGTCCCTGGAGCCAAACAGGAAGTAAGCCTCTGTCGAGAGGTTCCACTGTCCGCCGGGGGCGTCGAGGCTGTCGTTTTGCCAACGCGGCATCCAACTGGCATCGTCCGTCAAGCACGGCCCGTTGCGTGGTACGCCGTAGAGGTGGTCGGTGTGCCGCTGCCCCCGCCGCGGGAGCAACAGGTGCTCGGACCCGGCCGTCCGGATGCACGCGCTAGCCACATCGGCAATGGGTGGGCCGCTGGTGAAGATGGCTGCGTCCAGGAGCTCGCCGGCACCGTACCGAGTCATGGCGTACGCGCCCGCAATGGCCCCGGCGCTGTTGCCGGTGTAGCAGAAGCCGCAGGTGCCATTCGCCGTGAGGTTCAGGGGTGCGTACCAGTTGTGGAACACCCATGTGATGACGGTGGCCGGGCGGCACGACAAGACGATTGGCCCGGCGGCCGTTGAGCCTGAGCGGAGCCACGCGGCGTTCCACTTGATTTGAACAGTAGTCAGGTTGGCGGCCTGGAGGTCCGCGAGGGCATCCTGGGATTGGTTGGTCTTGGCCCAGTATGCTGTGCCCTTGCCTCCGTTGTGAAGTAGTACCATTCCAACGGGATCCGCGGCTTCCCGCAAGGACAGCACCCCCGTGCGATTGCCCAGGCCGGGGCATTGTACCCTGAACGCGAAGCACTCACTGCTTGCGGGACAATCGGCTACCTCACCACCGGTCAACTCAAGATTGGACAGGGCGCCGCGCGCCCCGTCGGGCTCCTGGGGAAGGCCGAGCGGCGCCAACACCGCTGCGCCCAGCAGCAAGGCCGGTCCACCGAGGGCCCAAGCCTTCATGCGATGGGTTGCGCCCTCGATCGCGTAAAGGTTCACGCTTTG
>JBFJVP010000135.1:0-7758 GCA_041624075.1 Thermoplasmatota archaeon
AGTCGCCTGCCCCCTTGCGTCAAGAAGCCATCGCGTCGCCTGCGCTTTGCACTGGTTTCGGCCAGTTGCCGGTGGCCTGCGCGACTTGGGGCGCCCCCGAGTCGTGCAGGCGCAGGGCTCCTTGGCTACGCCCCTTCAGTCTCGTCGTCCAGGTCCTGGCGGCGTTGGTCGTCGCGTCCGTCGGCGTTCCATTGGCGGCTGCGGCTGAGTGCGACGATGAGGGTGATGGAGCCGCCGACTGCGGCGATGATGGCGGCGGTGCCGAGGCTGATCATGTGCGGTCCTGCAGCCACGCGTCCAGGGCGCGCAGTGAGCGGTCCACGGTCAGCCAGGGGTCGCCTTTTTCGGTGTTGCCCAAGAGTCGCACGCGCCACTCCACTTCGCCAGCTCGGTGGACTTCGATGTTGACGGATGAGCAGTCGGCGCACCCGCTTCCATCGGGGGATCCCGGATCGCGGACCTGTTGGAGGGTGGCTTCGAGGTCGGTGCGGATGCGGTCGAACTCGGCGGGAATCATGGCCTCGTAGGCGACGGCGTGGACGCGTACGGATGGGTCGGCGCCGTAGGCTTCCACGCGCGTGAAGAAGGATTCCAGGGCTGCGGCATCGGTTTGCACGCCGTCGGCGACCGTGAATTGGTCATCGCGGGCGTAGTCGATTCGGACGATGGCTCCGCCGTAGTCGACGACCACGATGGAGAACTCAGCGTGGCTGGGGTCGCCGGAGCAGAAGCCGCACCCGGTTGAGCGCATGAGCCAGGCTTCGGCCAGGGCCGCTTCGGGGGTGGCTGCTGGCGTGGGGCCGCCGGTGCCGGCGCGGGGATCGTCCATTTCGCCGCGCACCCAGCGCGCCAATGTGAGCATCTGGTCGTCGATGCGGCGCCAGGCGTCTCGTTCGTGGCCTTGGGCAAGGTTGAGTACGACGCTCAACTGGCGGTCGCCGCTGACGGCGTCCAAGGTGACTGCGGCGCAATCGGCGCACCCGGTGAAGTCGGGCGGGCCGGGGGGCATGGCGCTGCGCAGGGCGGTTTCTAGGAATTGGTCCACGTTGGCCTCGTCCGCTGCCGCCAATCGGCCGACGTGAACCTCGTGGACGACGATGTCGGCGCCATCTTCGACAGCGTAGGCGCTCACCGAGTCAAACAGCCGCTGCAAGGCAGGCAGGTAGGCGTCCAGTGACGCGTTGGCGGCGCTGGCGTGTACAGTGCCGTTGAATCCTGTTTCGGCTCGGGCGTAACGCACAGCGATGACGCCGCCCCCCTGATCGTAGGCGGTCAGTTCGTGGACGGCGTGCCCTGGGGCTGGTCCGCAGAAGCCGCAGCCAGTGGTACGAATCAGCCATGGCTCGGAAGCGCTGTCCCATTGGCGCATGCTGTCGCCGGGAACAGGTGGTTTGGATGGGCCCGCGCAGCCCGCCAGCATCAACGCCAGGAGCAACGCCAGCAGGGCGGCGCTTGGCCACTTTGCGGCACGCGCCATGTGCCTCACCCCTGGAACTTGAGCTGCTTCATCAGGTTGCGTTGCAGCTTCCTGTTGGAGGTCAGGCCCTTCATCATGGCCTTCGTGTGCTCATGGTACTTAAGCAACTCCCGCACCTCCTTCTGGTCGCGGCCCGAGCCCCGGGCGATGCGGTGGATGCGGCTGCTCTTGATCAGGTTCGGGTTCTCCCGCTCCTCGTCCGTCATGGAGGTCATGATGACGCGGTACTGGGCGAGCTTCTTCTGAGTGCCCTCCATGTCGCGACCCTGCAGCGCTTGGCCCATGCCGCCGGGCAGCATCTGGGCTACCTTCCCGAGGGGGCCCATGTTGCCGATCATGTCCATTTGGCTCATCATGTCGTTGAGCGTGAACTTGCCCGTCATCATCTTGCGGGCCATCTTCTCGGCGTCCTTGCCCTTGGTGGCTTCCTGGGCCTTCTCCAGGAGGGCCTCCAGGTCGCCCATGCCGAGCAGGCGGCCGATGAAGCGCTTGGGGTCCAGGGGCTCCAGTTCGTCGACGTGTTCGCCGGTTCCGATGAAGACCACCGGGGCGCCCGTGGCGGCCACGGCGGACAATGCACCGCCACCCTTGGCCGTACCATCCATCTTGGTGATGATGGTGCCCGTGAGTCCCACGGCCTCGTGGAACGAGATGGCCTGGCTGGCAGCCTGCTGGCCCACTTGGGCGTCCATGACGAGGAACTTCTCGTCCGGCTTGGCTGCGGCGAAGATGGCTCCCATCTCCTCGATGAGGCCCTGTTCCAGCTTGTCGCGGCCCGCCGTGTCCACGATGATGACGTCGCACTTCTTGCGCAACTCGGCGAGGCCCCGCTCCACGATGCCAACCGCGCGATCGCTGCCGTGGGTTTCGCCGCCCTCGGGGCGCTCGCCGTAGAAGGCCACCTGGACGCTGTCGGCCAGGGTCTTGAGTTGGTCGTGCGCCGCAGGCCGGTGGACGTCACCAGCGATGACACCCACGCGCATGCCCTTGCGCTTGAAGTAATTGGCAAGCTTGCCCGTGGTGGTGGTCTTTCCTTGACCGTACAGGCCCACCATCATGATGACCTGCTTGCGCAAGGGGATCTTGCGGGGCTCCCCGAGCAGCTTCACCAGTTCGTCGTGCACGATGCGAACCACGTGTTCGCGGTTGGTCATGCCCTTGGGCGGTCGCTCTTCAAGGGATCGCTTCTCGATGACCTTCGACAATTCCAGCACTTGGCGGACGTTCATGTCCGCTTGCAGGAGTGCGCGCTGGATGTCGCGCGTCACTTCCTTGATGAGCGCGGCGTCGATGTGGCCTGCGTTGGCGACCTTCTTGAGCGTCGAGCGCAGGCTGTCGCCGAGTCCCTCAAGAACCATGCTTTGCCTTCAGACCGTCGACCTATATGAAGGCCGGTATGCCGTAGGAGCTGGGGCGTAGCGGCGGCGAGGGGAAAACCACCCCTGGGGGAACAGGGTCTGGGGTGCCGTTCGAATGCCGGGCCGATCATCCTCAGGTCCGTCAACTGGCCCTGCTTTGACTCGGGACACCGAACCAAGGCCTGTGCGTGGAGTCCGTCTGCGCCAGTACCTTGAGGTAATAACATGAAGTGGCAAAAGCCTGTCTTGATTGCCCTACTGCTCGCCGTCGCCTTGCTTGGCCCAATGGTTGCCTATGCAGGCGTGTCGGTCATCTGGCCTGAAAGCACCAAAACCATCGACGTGGACGAGAGTCCCCCCATCACGTTCGCGGCTGGCAGCGACCATTCGTCGGCCAACACCCTCGGTTTCGCGGGCGCGTTCGCCAACACCGACAACGGCGCCGCCTACACCCTGACGGTCAACGGCTTGTCGGGTGGCACGATTACCATCGACGACTTGGTTACAATCACCAAGGATGCGGCGATCTCGACGTTCAAGATCGAGACCACGAACACCCTGTCCGGCATCACTCCGGATACCCTGAAGATCCGTCTCTGGACGGGGGCGACCGCCCCCACTGCCGATGGCGATGCCCAAGTGTGCGCTGTTCTGGACCTCACGTCCGCCGCCGAGTCCACCAACTCGTGCAGCGGCACCACGGTCTACATGCAGCTGATCTACACCTTGCCCACGGGGCAAACCACCGAGAGCGGCTCGGTGACCCTGCGGCCGTCGTCCATCGTGTTCGCTTAGACCCGATGCCACCCTCTGCCCCCTTTTCCAGCACCACTTTTTCGGCCGCGGGCCGGCGATTCGCCGGGCGCGGCCAGAACCATGAGATCACCTAGAGGATACTCTCGCGTGGGGGTCCGCATGACTCGCATCCACCGCCGCCCCCTTGCGGTTGGGGCCAGAGGCGCTCGTGGCCATCCACCATGGCGGGGGGCGCGTTGCGCTGCCATGCTGCGCTTCAGGCGTGGCACATGGTCGCCGACGCGCCAGTGCGCCCGGCCGCCGAATCGCCGGGGGCCCCCGACGCCCCCGCGCCACCAGCGCCACCAGCGCCACCCCCGCCGGCCGCGCTGGGGCCAGCGCCGGAAGCCAAACGCTTCTGGCACCTTTGGCGACGTCGCATCAGGTTCACCGCCACTTACGTGCCGCCTCACGGCGCGCCGGTAACGGGCAGTGAATTGACCGCCAGCCCCAACGCCCTGACGCGTCTGCGGAGCGCCGAACTGAACCTGGTCGCTTCCAATGCATACGCTGGGCAGGTTAAGGCAGCGGCGGGGGACTCAGCCGATCTCAGGTCGGCGTGGCTGGTGGTGCATCAGCAGAGTGCGAATGCCAGCCTGTTTGACCACGTTTTGCGCCAGGATTCCTCCGATGGGCCCTGCACGTGGCAGTTCCAACTGGAATACCAGCAAGGCACCAACCTGGGCCGCTTGAGTTCCGCCACCTTGACCGCGCGGCGCCACGCAGGAGGCACAGGTCGTCGTGACTGGGGGAACCGTCACCCAGGCCATCGGCGCTGCGGTGGACGTGGGTGCAGCCGACGTGCTGGATCACGTCGTGAACGCCACGGTGTCCGGCCCGGGGTCGTCCGATCTGGGCGTTGACGTGCGGGGAACGTGTGGTGGCGTGCGCACGTGGCAGCCCGTCACCTATACCATCTCCTGAGCCGGTCTATTTAAACGGCCAGTTGGGCGCCGCCTCGAGGGACAAAGGCCCTTTTGCCCCTGAGGTGACGACGGCCTCAGTCCCGGCCGGGGTGCTCTTATCCCTGGCCGATCGAAGCCATAGTGACGCGACGCAGCCGCGCGCTCATGAACCATGAACCGGCCTAGGGTGTCACCCCCTCGCGCACCCGGCCCCACGACGGGAACCAGCCAGGCTGCGCCTTGCCGCTTGCCGCCGCGTCAGCTGCCCAGGCGGCTGCGTCCTGCCGTCTGCCGCCATCCGGGACCGTCTGTGGCTGGCCAAGGGGGCCTTGCCAACTCGCCGGCTGGGGGCAGCGCATGCGCCGCGCCTAGCCCTGGAGGCTCCGGGCCGGAGGGTTCTCCAGCGGTGGTTCGGCCGGCGAGTCCAACTGACGGACCCCATTCGCCCAAGGCGCCCCGTGCAGCCAAGGCGCCCCGTGCAGCCAAGGCGCCCCGTGCAGCCAAGGCGCCCCGTGCAGCCAAGGCGCCTCGTGCAGCCAAGGCGCCCCGTGCAGCCAAGGCATCAGACACAGTCGGGGCACGCTGGAGTCGGCTCCAGGCAAGGTTTGTCCAGGCATGGAGCAAGGGGAAGCACCCGGAAGCCCGCAGCAAGCGGCAGCCACCTGAGTCGACCAGCCACCAGGAGCTTCGCCGACTCGCCGCAGGCCGCGTCGCCCTGCTTGTACTCGTGTTGATGGCGGGCGCGGTCGCGGGATCGATTCTAAACCTCAGCGGAGAAGGCCGCACATACACCGTGGCATCCGGCAGCATGGAGCCCAACGTGCCCAAGGGCGCGCTTGTGATCGTGGGCGCTGAACCCATTGACGTTGGGGACGTGGTGGTGTACCGGAGCCCCGTGGGCGCCGATCAGGTCCACCGCGTCAAGGAGATCCGGGAGGTTGACGGACGCGTCTACTACTTCACCCAAGGAGACGCCAACCCCACTTCCGACAGCTTCCTCGTTCCCAAGGACGATGTCTTGGGGGTCGTCCAGCACATCGTGCCGCACCTGGGCGAACTGTGGCTCTTGCCCGAACAGGTCCATATGGCCTTGTTTGCCGCCTGCATCCTCAGCTACCTCGCCGTTACGTTTTGGGAATCCCGGGCGGCGCTGCGGCCCCGGCACATGGTCGTGGGCCTCGTTCTGGCCATGCTGCTGATGGCGCCCCTGGCCCTGGCCGCAGTGCAAACCGGCTACGCGGAATCGTCGGATGGCATCGCCGTTGCCGATTCGCCCCTGGCGATGGCTGCCGGCACGGCCGGTCAGGCCAGCATCGACGCCGACACCAACGGTGCCACCGTGAGCCTCTCGGACCAAGCAGCGCCCCTATGGAAGGAGATTCTCCTCTGGCACTGCAATGCCTCGGACGAGACCCCTGCGGGCTGCCGGCATGCACCGGCGGGCACGACGTACGCGGAGGTTCAGTCGACGCTGTTCAAGCTCGGCACGTACGACCCTGACCCGACCTTCTACCTGGAGGCGGAGCTGTCGCCCCCGGCGGGCGGGTCGATCTCGGTCATCCTTCACGACAAGACCAGCGCCACGGACGTGAGTGCCAGTGAACTCACCGCGACCGAGGCGGGTGTTGTGCGCAGTGCCGGCTTCACCGCCACCGAGGGCGACAGCTTCCTGATCCGCACGAAGCAGAGCGCGGCGGGCGGCGAGGTGACGATGGTGCGACTACTGGTGCGCCAGGAAAACCCGGTCACGACCGAGACCATGATTCCCCTCTCGGGAGGCGGCCGGCGGGATGTGGACAGTTACGTGCCGGTGGCCAGGTCGGGTCGCTGGATCTACGACGCCGCACACTGGGACGGCGTGACTGCAATCGAGTGGCACGCCGTGCTGTCGGCACCGGACAAGGGCTTCACGTCGCGCCTCGTGCGCACCAGCGACGCCACTGCCGTGGCGACGTTCAAGGATGTGCAGGACATCACCGTGGTCAACACCGCCGATGTCACGGTGAGCGTTGCCGACGGCAATGAATTCGAAATCGAATTCAAGAAAAAGAATACTGGCGATGGGCTCCATCACAACAGTTTCCTTGTCATCAAACAAACGAGTTTCACCAAGACGATTCGTTACGCCTCCCTGGCCAACACGGACGAAACGGGAAGCGCCAGCTACACCACCGTCGGCCACCCCGGGCGACTGCACGGCAACGACGAGTGGCCCACCAACACGGCCCACCTGGAGCTCACGCTGGACAACAATCAGGCGGGCGGCACCACGTACGCTCAACTGAGCGAGTCCGCCACGGGCACCGTCAGCGGCAGCCAAGCCAACAATACCGGCACCAGCCATGCTCGCCTGCGCACCGGCGCCCTCAGCCTGCCGGGAACCAATACCACGTACCGCGTCGAAGCCCACGCATCCACCGGCAGCACGGCCATCCTTCGCGCAGCCTGGCTCATGATCCTTCAAGACCAGTCAACGGCAGGCCCTCTGTACGACCACGTTCTGGAAACCGATCCCGTGGAGGCCGCCTGCTCCTGGACCTTCCGGCTCGAACACACGGGCGATACCAACCTGGGCCGCATCGACTACCTGAACATCAGTTATGCCGGCGATGGGCCAGCCGGCCAGATCCAGGTCGCGGCGGGAAGCGTGACCCAGGCCACCGGAAGCCCGCTGGCCATCGGGCCAGGTGAACTGCTCAAACACATCGTTGAGGTCACCACCACGGGGGCCGGGACCACGACCTTGGACGCGGACGTGCGCGGCTTCTGTGGCGGCATCAAGACGTGGCAACGAGTGACCTACGAGATCCTGTAGCCCCTAAAGGGCCGCCTTGGGCTGTAGGGGGATCCAGTTGAGGCAGATGCGTTCGACCAAGTCGTAGAACGGTTCAATGTCCAGGGGTTTGGTGGCAACCAAGTTGGCGTGCAGGTCGTACAACTCGGCGGTTTCCTTGGCGGACGCCGTGCTGCTCAGGATGACCACCGGTATGGCGCGGGTCAGGGGGTGTTGCTTGACTGCCTGTAGCACTTCGCGACCGTGGCGGCCGGGCAGGTTTAGATCCAGCAGAATGAGGTCGGGCGGCAAGCCGCCGCCGTGGATGCCTGCGAGTCGCTCCAACGCCGCATCACCACTGGTCTCCAGTTCCAGGACTGCTTGGGGGAAGCGCTCGGCGAGTGCTTCTTCGACGAGGCGGGCGTCGGCGGGGTTATCCTCGACGAGCAG
>JBFJVP010000136.1:0-7749 GCA_041624075.1 Thermoplasmatota archaeon
CTACAAGGACGAGGAAGGCCTGACCCGCATCGGCGAGCCCCTGCCCGCCGGCGATCAGGCATCGGCGCTACTGGTGCAAGTGCGCGGCCTGCGCAAGGCACTGGGAGTCGAAGCTGTCTTCGGCAAGGCTTTGGCCACCGAAAACCCCGCAGCTCTCTTGGAAGACGCCGAGCAGGCCATCGTTCCCGTCCTCGACCGCGTCAGCGACCTGCGCAGCGAACTGGCTCGCACAGTCAGTGACGCCAACGCCCTCACGCCTTTTTCCGGACTCGACATTGACCTCACCACCCTGAAGGGCCTGAAGAGCATCAAGGGCTTCCTGGGCATCGCCAAGAGCGACCCGTCCGAGGCCCTGCGCGCCGCAGGCATCAGCCATGAAGTCGATGTTCGTCCAACCGACCACGGCTACGCCGTTGCGGTGTACGTTCCCGCCGCCGACGCTTCCCAGGCTGAGACGGTCCTGGGCACTGCCAACTTCACCGCTGCCACGCTTCCCAAAGACTTGCACGGCACGCCGCGCATGGTCCTTGATGGCTTGATGAGCGAACAGACCAGCCTGGAGGCCAGTCTGTCCAAGCAGGAGGGCGAACTGGCCCGCCTGCGCGAAGCCTGGGGTGCCCGCCTGGCTGCCCTTGAGCGCGCCTTGACCACGGAAGTGGAGAAAACCCAGGCGCCCCTGCAATTTGGTGTCACGCAAAGCACGTTCCACTTGGAGGGTTGGGTCCCCCAGGATGGCGTCAACCGCGTCACCAACGCTCTAACAGCCAAGTTTGGCGAGAGCCTGTACATCCAGGAGCTCGGTGATGCCCCGGCCCACGGCCACGGTGGCAGCCACGACGGGCACGGCGAGGACGGGCACCACGATGACCCCCGCACCGACCCCCCGGTGAAGTTGGTCAACAAGGGTCTGGCCAAGCCTTACGAATTCCTGCTGAGCCTACTGGGTCGTCCCCGTTACAAGGAGATCGACCCCACCAAGCTCATGCTCATTTTCTTCCCCTTGTTCTTCGGCCTGATGGTTGGCGACATGCTCGTCGGCCTTGCCATCGTGGGCGTGGGCTACTACCTGAAGAAGAACCACATCTTCGGCATCGGCGGCCCCGCCGTCGGCCGAGCCCTCGTCATGGGTGGCGTAATCGCCGTCGTGGCCGGCGTCTTCGTGTTTGGCGAAGCGCTGGGCATTCACTTCGTGGTGGACGACCACGCGGCCGAAGAGGGCGAATTGTCCTGGGAACAACTGCTGGGCGTCCACTTCCCCACGGAAGGTTTCATCCACAA
The DNA here is from genome assembly GCA_041624075.1 of Thermoplasmatota archaeon. Taxonomy (GTDB): domain Archaea; phylum Thermoplasmatota; class E2; order JACPAO01; family JAHFTW01; genus JBFJVP01. The sequence goes on from JBFJVP010000136.1 coordinate 1,279, forward strand.
GACCAGCCACAGTTCCCCCGATTTGGCTCACGGCGCCTCCGCCATCACGACCCACGCCGAAGAGGTGGAGGAAGCCCATAGTCCATTCACCATCAAACCCCACAGCGACACCCACTTGTCGCTCAACGGCTGGGTCAACCTGGGCTACTACTCCAAGATCCATGACATCACGGCGCTGCTGATCTGGAGCCTCATCATCGGCCTCATCCACTTGGTGCTGGGCTTGATGATCGGTGTCCGCAACGTCTATGTGTCCCACGGCGCGACGCTCGCCATCCAGGAGAAGGCCTCGTGGCTGATGATCATCGCCGCCGTGCCCATCCTCATCTGGGGTCTGGGGGCATCGGCTCCTGCATGGGCACTGCCATTGGGTGCTGGCGTTTTCCTCGCTGCCGTGGTGCTCCTCTGGATGGGTGTCCAGCACACCATCGGCGTGGGCTTCATCGCGATTCTTGAGATCCCCAGCCTCATGGGCAACCTGTTGTCCTACACCCGGTTGGCCGCCATCGGCGCCAGCAAGGCGGGCATGGCCGTGGCCTTCTCGGCCATTGGCATGCTCCTGTCGGGCGGCGAGCCCAACGCGGTCTGGTGGATCGTCTACATCTTTGGCATGATCGCGATCACCTTGCTCGCGATTCTCTCCGGCGGCCTGCAGTCCTTGCGTCTGCAATTCGTCGAATTCTTCTCCAAGTTCTACGAAGGCGGAGGCCGGCCCTACGAACCGTTTGGCCGCCGTTCATCATAGACCCTCTTCCCACCCAAAAAAACACTAGGAGACATCACATGGCTGTTGAAGGACTCGTTGCGATTGGTGCAGGATTGGCTGTCGGCCTCGCTGGCATCGCTACTGGTATTGCCCAGAGCAGTATCGGTGCGGCTGCCGTTGGCGCCACCGCCGAAGACGAGAAGAATTTCGGTAAGGGCCTCGTCCTGACCGTGATTCCCGAGACCGTGGTTATCTTCGGTCTCGTGATTGCGATTCTGCTGATGTTCCTCTGAGCGAGGCCACCATGGGACTCGAACAGGTCATCGAAGAGGTCCGCCGGGACGGCGATAAGCGGAGCCAGAGTCTGCTTGACGAAGCGCGCCGGGAGGCCGACGAGATTCTGCGCGAGGCCCAAGAGCGCGTTGACGCGTACAAGGCTGCGCAGTCGGCTCAACTGGAGAAGGAGATTGCTCAACTGAAGGTGCAGGTCGCCAGCAGTGCCGAGTTTTCCTCCCGTAAGGCCGTCCTCAATGAGGAAGCTGCCCTGCGTGAGCAATTGCGCAAGCGGATCCTGGAGGGCTTTGCGGCTTTCCCTGAATCGCGGCGCAAGAAGCACATCACGGCATTGCTGAAGAAAGCCGGCGAAGTGATCCCCGAGGGTCGCGTGTGGGCCGCCGAGCAGGACTTGGGCTTGCTCGGTCGCAAGTACGAAGTCGCCGGGGCCACCGACATCCTGGGCGGTGTCATCGTTGAGAGCGAAGACGCATCGATGCGTTTGGATCTCTCTTATGAAACGCTCGTGGATGATCTGTGGCGTGACATCCTGAAGTCGGAGGCAGGGCTCTTCGCCTGAGTGCCATGGCGTTTCTAAGGCTCGGCGAATCGACCAATTGGCCGTATGCGGTTGCCCGCATTCAGGCGAAGCGGTCGAAGCTCATCCCGCCCGGCGAGTACGCCAAGCTTCTCAAGATGGACGTGAGTGAGATCACCCGCTTCATGGAGGAGTCGGCGTACCGCACGGAGGTGGATGAATTGTCCAGCCGCTTCCGCGGGCTTGACCTTCTTGAGGCGGCGCTGACGGTCAACGAGGAGCGCACGCACCAGGCTGTTCGCCAGATGCTCAACGGGCCTGGACGCCAATTGGTTTCCAAGTACTTGATGCGATACTTCGTGGAAGACCTGAAGACCGTCTTGCGTGGCAAGATGGCTGGGGCCAGCCGCGAGGACATCCTCAAGGAGCTGCTGGTTGAGGACATGGACACGTACAACCTGTTCCAGCCGGTTTTGTCCGACGATGTCCGTACATTGGATGACGTTGTGGCGGCGCTGGATCGACAGGGCGGCGTGGCCCGTGACTGGGCGAAGGTGCTGGCTGCCGTTCCCCATGACTCGGCGCTGGCTCGCTACGAGGACGCTCTGGATCGGGCGTTCTACCATCGGCTGCTGGCAGAGGTGAAGGATTCTCCCTCCAAGGGGTCGGCGCTCATGTACCGGTTCGTCCGGCGCGAGGTCGATGTCGTGAACTTGGTCAACGCGGCCCGCTGGGTCGCTGCCGGCCAGACCGGCGACTTTTCTCCTTATGCTGTGCCCGGCGGGCGCCAGTTCAGCGTGGCGCAGATCATGCAATTGGCCCGCAGCGAGAGTCTGGCGGCGTTTGCCGATCAGTTGCGCGAGGCGGGCATGGCCGAGGAAGTCTTGGCTGGCATGGAGCGGGCACGGGAGACCGGCCGCCTGGTGCATTTCCAGACGGCATTGGCTCGTGAGCATTTGCGGGAGCTGGATCGGCTTGCCCATGGCAACCCGTTGTCCATCATTCCGATCCTCGTTTTCTTGGTGCGCAAGCACCGCGAGGTGGTTCTGCTGCGGGCGGTGGCTCGCGGCCGGGCGGCGGGCCTCAGTGATGAGCGCTTGCAGGAGTTGATCCAATGAGTGAGATTGCAGTCATTGGCTCTGATGCCTTTACGCTGGGCTTTCGATTGACCGGGATTCGCAAGATTCTCAGTGCAACGGAGCCCGAGGAGTTGGACCGCGCGGCGCGCTCGGTACAGAAGGACGACGATGTCTCCATCCTCATCATGGAAACCAGTGACGTGGGACGGCTTGAGCCGCGCCTGCGGTACGAATTGGTCTCCAGCGTCAAGCCCACCCTCGTTGCGGTGGGCACCGAGGAGGATAACACCCTCCGAAACAAGATCAAGCAGGCAGTAGGTGTTGACCTATGGTAAGCGACAAGGGAACAGTCTATCGGGTCGCCGGACCCGTCGTAACCGCCATCGGCATCAAGCCCGCCATGTACGACATCGTGCGTGTGGGTGATGAGCGCCTGATGGGTGAAGTGATTCAGATTGAGGGCGAAAAGTCCATCATTCAGGTGTACGAGGACACCTCCGGCGTCAAGCCCGGTGAGCCCGTGGAGAACACGGGTCGGCCCCTTGTCGTCGAGTTGGGTCCTGGCCTGATGACGTCGATCTACGACGGCATTCAGCGCCCCCTGGAGGTCCTGCAGGACCAGATGGGCGACTTCATTCTGCGTGGTGTCGATGTCCCTGGCCTCGACCACGAGAAGAAGTGGGATTTCACGCCGACCGTCAAGGCTGGCGACGAGATCCAGCCCGGCCAGGCTGTTGGTACCGTTCAGGAGACCAGCAGCGTGGCTCACCAGATCATGCTCCCTCCGGACCAGAAGGGCGGCAAGATCAAGAGCATCAAGGCGGGCAGCTACACCGTGGACGATGTCATCGGTACGATGGACAACGGCTACGAGTTGCGCCTTGCCCACAAGTGGCCTGTGCGCGCTCCCCGGCCGTACGCCGAGAAGCAGTTGCCCACGATTCCCCTGAACACGGGCATGCGCATCCTGGATGGCTTGTTCCCTGTCGCCAAGGGCGGCACGGCGGCCATTCCTGGCCCCTTCGGGTCCGGCAAGACGGTGACGCAGCAGTCGCTGGCCAAGTTCTCCGACGCTCAGGTCGTGATGTACATTGGCTGCGGCGAGCGCGGCAACGAGATGACTGAGGTGTTGGATGAGTTCCCGGAACTGGAGGACCCCACCAACCCCGGCCAGCCCCTGATGAACCGGACGTGCCTGATTGCCAACACGTCCAACATGCCGGTGGCTGCTCGTGAGGCGAGCTGCTACACGGGCATGACGATTGCCGAGTACTACCGTGACATGGGCTACGACGTGGCCCTGATGGCCGATTCCACCAGCCGGTGGGCCGAGGCCATGCGTGAGATCAGCAGTCGCCTGGAAGAGATGCCCGGTGAGGAGGGTTACCCTGCTTACCTGTCGGCGCGTCTTTCTGAGTTCTACGAGCGCGCTGGTCGTGTGACCACGCTCCTGGCAGACAAGTCCGAGGGTTCGGTTACCGCCATCGGTGCGGTGAGCCCTGCCGGCGGTGACTTCTCGGAGCCCGTCACTCAGGCGACGCTGCGTATCGTGAAGGTGTTCTGGGCGCTGGATGCCAAGTTGGCCCAGCGCCGTCACTTCCCGGCCATCAACTGGCTCAACTCGTACTCGCTGTACCCTGAGTTCCTCAAGGAGTACTACGCCGAGCACGCTGCGGCCGACTGGGACGCCGTCAAGAGCGAAGTGATGGACATCCTCCAGAAGGAAGCCGAGTTGCAGGAGATCGTGCAGTTGGTCGGTAGCGACGCGCTACCCGACGAGCAGCAGGTGACCTTGGAGACGGCTCGCCTGCTGCGTGAGATCTACCTGCAGCAGAACGGTTTCGACGCCGTGGATGCTTCCAGCAGCCTGGACAAGGACTACAAGATCTGGAAGACGATCCTGCGCTACAACGAGTTGGCCACCAAGGCGCTCAAGTCGGGCGCCACGGCCCGCGAGTTGACTGGTCTGCCGTTTGTGACGGAATTGGCCCGTGCCCGTTTCGAGGAGGACTTCGACGCTGGGAACAACAAGGCCAACGAGCAGCTCGATTCGGCCTTTGAGAAGATCCTTGGCGAGGCCAAGAAGGCGGAGGTGGTTGCGTAATGGCACAGAAGGAGTACCGTACGATCACGAACGTCGAGGGTCCCCTGGTCTTCTTGAACAAGACCGAGCCCGTGGGCTACGGTGAACTGTGCACGCTGCGCCTGCCTGATGGCTCCATGCGCCGCGGCCAGGTGCTCGACACGTCCAACGACTCGGTGGTCGTTCAGGTGTTCGAGGGTACCTCGGGCATTGACAACGACAAGACCAGCGTGAAGTTCCTGGGTGAGACGATCAAGTTCGGTCTCTCCAAGGATATCCTGGGTCGTGTGTTCAGTGGTTCGGGCCAGCCCATCGACGGTGGCCCGGAGATCATTCCGGACGACTACCGGGACATCTTGGGCGCTGCCATTAACCCGTACAGTCGCCAGAGCCCCCACGATTTCATTCAGACCGGCATCTCGACGATCGACGGCAACAACAGCCTCGTTCGTGGCCAGAAGCTGCCCATCTTCAGCGGTTCGGGCTTGCCCCACAATGACATTGCGTTGCAGGTGGCCCGTCAGGCCAAGGTGCGCGGTGGCGATGAGGACTTCGCTGTGGTTTTCGGCGCGATGGGTATTACCAACGAGGAAGCCAAGAAGTTCATGAACGAGTTTGAGCGCACGGGTGCGCTCAAGCGGGCTGTGATCTTCCAGAACCTCGCGGATGACCCGGCTGTGGAGCGTCTTTTGACGCCTCGCCTGGCTCTGACGGCGGCGGAGTACTTGGCCTTCGATTTGGGCATGCATGTGCTCGTGATCTTCACGGACGTGACCAACTACTGTGAGGCTCTGCGTCAGATCGGTGCGGCTCGTGAAGAGGTGCCTGGTCGCCGTGGTTACCCCGGTTACATGTACACGGACTTGGCGAGCTTGTACGAGCGCGCCGGTGTGATCAAGGGCAAGAAGGGCTCGGTGACCCAGTTCCCGATCCTGACGATGCCTGGTGATGACATCACCCACCCGATTCCTGACCTGTCCGGTTACATCACGGAGGGTCAGATCGTGATTAGTCGTGAGTTGCACCGCAAGGGCATCTACCCGCCGGTGAACGTTCTGCCGTCGCTGAGTCGGCTGATGAATGCCGGTATCGGTGGCAAGAAGACGCGCGACGATCACAAGAAGGTGAGCGATCAGTGCTACGCGTTCTACGCGGAAGGTCGTGACCTGCGTGGTCTGGTGGCCATTGTCGGCAAGGATGCGTTGTCCAAGCGTGACTTGCAGATTCTGGAGTTCGCGGATCTCTTCGAGAACCGCTACGTGCGCCAGGGCCGTGACGAGGACCGCTCGATTGAGGACACGCTCGATCTGGGTTGGGAGCTGTTGGCTACGGTGGATGAGTCGTTGTTGACGCGTATCGACAACAAGACGATCCAGGCGTGGCACCCCAAGTACCGCGGCCAAACGGTCACGGCGTAGGCGCGCCAGTCTTTCTTTTCCCTTTCTCTTCCTCTAATTTTTTATTTTTTGTTGCTTCAGCGAAGCGGCTGGGTTGAAAGTGGCTGACACTTCCTGTTTGGGGGCGTTGCTGCTTAGGCACAGTTCCCGCGTGTGTCGCCGTGGGCTTCGTGAGCCCCCCAGGAGTGTTCATCGACGGTCATGGTTCGTTGGTTGGCGCCCGGGGCGTGACAGATGAGGAAGTCCCCGCCGGAGCCACGAATCCACTCGTCACCGTAGCCGGGACCACCAAGGTGGGCGGGCAGGGGCGGGTTGCCGCTGGCTTGACAGTAAGCGGTCCGTTCGGCTGCCGTGGCGCCGCTGGGCTGCGTGAAGGCGGTGCCGGCCGTGATGGC
>JBFJVP010000137.1:0-7698 GCA_041624075.1 Thermoplasmatota archaeon
CAGCATGAATGGGGCACGAAAGCCGTGGTCGTTCTCGAGACAACACAACAAATAAAACAAAACCCACACATAACTTTTATCGCCACGGGAACGAAACGACCGTGCGTACGATTGACACGCAGCCCCGGGATGGGGCCAATGCCCCCGAGGGGCCGCTGAAGCCAGTGACGGGCCAACGCCAAAGCGCCATGCGGGTGCCAAGCTGACTGCACGCCGACGGGACCGGCCCCTGCCTTGGGACCGCGACGACGACTCTTTTGGAGCACAAGGCCCAACGGGTGCAGGACGCACTCCAGGGGACCGGCGGGCCGGTGGACCCGCGGCAAGATCGGCTTGGCTTAACGGTTCGAACCCCCACCAAGAGCCATGGAGGAAATGGAGCACGCCGACGCCAAGGCCCTTCTGCGCAAGCTCAAGCTGGGCCACCTGGGCCTGAGCCGCGGAGGTCGCTGCTACGTCATCCCCTTGTTTTACGCGTACGACGGCGATTACTGCTACTTCCAATCCCACCCTGGCCTGAAGAACGAGTACCTGGACGCAACGAGGGAAGCTTGCCTGAACGCGATCCTGTATCAGGGACCCGATGAGTGGCGCAGCGTGCAGGCGATGGGGCCCGTGGAGGTGCTCAGCTTGTCCGACGAGATCGCTGCGGCCAAGTCCGCGCTGTTGGCCATTCCGCTGCCACCGGAGGGCGGCACATACCCCGGAGGCACGCCCCGCCGCTCCGGCAACAGGGTGTACTACTGGCGCCTCAAACCGGAACGCATCTCGGGCATGTCCAGTACCAAGGCACGCATTGCACACCACGCCACCGCTTGAGGCGGCCAGCGCGGCCGGCGCGGCCAGCTAGTTCAGGAACAACGCGAACACCAGGTAAGTGATGAGAACCATCACGAAGCTGTGACGCAGACCGAGGCGTGGCTGGCCATTGCCCATGGTTCCGGCAACGATGCCATCGCCCAGTCCCTGAACGACGGCTGCCGCGAAGAAGAAGATGCGGTAGTCCTCCAGGGTGACGCCGTGGGCACCCGAGATGCCTTGCACGCCGCCCAGGCTGCTGCCACTGGCGTCCGCAGTGGTCTTGATGATCTGGGGAACGAACTGGTCGTACAGAACGCCGGCGACGACGAGGAACACGAAGAACGTCACGTAGATGACGATCGTGTAGACGCTCATGGAAATCCGGCGCTCGTTTTCCATGTTCTTGATTTCACGGGCGTCGCGGGCTGCGGCAAGCAGCACGTCCTCGGTGTTGCCGCCGCTGCGACTGGCCTCAAGAATCAGGGTGGTAGCCCGCTGAATCAAGGGCGTGCTGACCCGTTCACCGAATCGTTCCAAGGCTTCATCGAAGGCAACGTTCCAGGAGAGTTGGTCCGCCATCCGGCAGATCTCCGGCGTCAGCGGCCCGTATTCGCCGCGCGCCGCGATCATCGCCGACTGCACGAGCGTCAGGCCACCCTTGTGACTGGCAGCCAAGTCGCGCAGGAAGTCGGGGAAGCGCTCCTCCAGTTGCCGGATGCGCTTGTGCTCGTGCGCCGCGTAGAAACCGTACGGCCCGATGCCGACGAGAAACGCGAAGCACAGGAAGTCAAACCAGCGCTCCCTGGGCATTCCCAGGACGTTGTAATCCCGGTGCAGCAGGAGCGAGATCAGGGCGAGCACGACGGCCCCGGAAATGGATCCCACCATGAGGGCGATCTCGAAGCGCCGCTTCTTGCTCGGGATCTTCTTGTAGAGTTCAACCCGGTCCTCCTGGCGCGCCAGGGTCATGGCGAACATCAGGCTCACCAAGAGGGCGATCATGATGGTGGCCACGCCGATCATGATGTAACTGCGTGTGACGCCCTGGTCTAGGGAGTCCAGCAGGCCCAGGCCGAACACGACGAAGACCAGCAGCAGCAGGAACAGCAGCGAGAAGGCGACCATGGCGGGCATGACCACCGATTTGGAGCGGCTGTGGTAGGTCTGGCCGCGGTAGAAGGATCGCTCCTCGGAGAACAGCAGCTTGAGCGTTGGAATGGACCGCGCCGACGTGAGGCAGAACGAGTACGTCGCCACGCCGCCCAGCAGGAACAACGCGGCATCGCTGCCTCCGAGCAGGAAGCCGCCCAGCAATTGCAGGTCCCGGTCGGCCGTGAAGACGGCCAGGATGGCGAACATGCATGTGGCGGCGATGCCCATCAACAGGAAGATCTTGGACAAGCCGCGGCGGTCCAGTTCGAGGGGCATGCGCAGGCCCTGGGCGTAGGCCGCCATGGCAATCGTGGACAGGACCGCCACCAGGAGCATGCAGAACTTGGTCAGTGCCGGCGCCGAGATGTTGAACTCAACGGCGTTCAGCCTGGACAGGACGCCGGTCAGCAGGGCACCGGCTGCCAAGAGCGTCAGGAGGTTCAGGAGGAGACCGGTGACCTTGAGGCGGTTCCAGCGCCGCAATTGCTCGTACCGGGCGCTGCCCCGCGAAGCGGCCGTGATCTTGCGAAGCATGCGCAACTGGTATCCTGCAACCAGGCCGGCGACGGCGAGCATCAGGCCAACGGTGGCGATGCGAATGCCCAGGGCATAGCTGTAGGTGCCAAAGCCGACGGCCACGGCGGCGCCCGCCAGGATGACGGGAACCGATCCGTACACGAGGGCCAGCACCAAGGCCTCGTACCATTTCGGGTATTGCTTGATGTCCTCAGCCATGGCTAGGCCTCCGGCGTCATCTGCTTGATGGTGAATGCAAAGCCTGCCTGGGACAGCGGCAGCAGGGTAAGGATGACGACGTACCCGATTTGCAGCATTTCACTGGCATTGCCGCCGAACGTGGTCATGACGGACAGGATGACGATGATGAAGAGCGGTGCTGCGACGACCACGACGACGAAGCTCTCGGCCAGAACTCCAAGGCTCTCCAGGAAGCCCTTCTGGACCTGTCGGTTCTCCGACATGAATTGTTCCGCCTTGTTGAGGTAGTACGTCTTGAGGTCGCTGCCGGAAGTCAGCGCTGTGATCGAGCCCTGAAGGAGATCCTGGAAGCGGGCACTAGGACTGCGGCCGATGGCGATGTTGAGAGCGGTGACGATGTCCTTGCCCAGGATGCGCAGATCGCGCGAGATAAGGGCGGCTTCGTTGGCAACCTCGCCATAGATGGGCTGCTTCGACAGGCTCGTGAAGATGCGCTCGGGAGTCGCTCCGGCACTGGCCATCGTGGAGATGTAGTTCAGGGCGTACGGCAGCTTGGCGTCGATGTCGCGGGCACGCCTGGAGGCGTTCAGGTCGGGCAGCAGGATGAGGGTCAGATAGAGCGTTCCGGCGAGAACACCGGGCAGCGGCGCCACCAGGAACAGCATGCCCGTTGGCACGTTCAGCAGCCCAAGGGCGGACACGGCGACCAGCAGGATGACCGGCAGCAGGGTTGCCGCGAAGGCGATGAAGATGGTCAGGTACGCCGAGCTGAGGTAGACATCCGTTCGAACCTGGACGTGGCCCTTCTCCAATGCCTGGGGCAGGTGGGGGTTGCCTTCGGCTGCGTGCTGGGCATGTCGCCCAAAGAGGCGGTAGCTGATTCGCTGGTACTTGGTTAGCGCCATGCGCCACCTCCTCGGCGGCCTTTGCGAGCGCGTCCCTTGGAACGAGCGCGCTTGTTGCTGGCGGCGGGCCGGGCGGGGCGCCGGGTTTGCGGCGTGTCGTGTGCGGGGCGTGGAGGCCTCCGCTGGGAGGCACTGTCGCTTTCAGCTTCGCCGTCGCCGGTGGGCTCGGCCGGCTGGGACTCGCGGGGCGCGGGGCCGTCACGCGGGGCGCCCGGGGCGAAGAGTGCCTCCAGTGCGGCCAGTTCTCTGGGCAGGTCCTCAAGCCGGCTGGCGCCGTGGTACTCGTCGGTGGATGGTCCGGGGGCGAGTTGCAGGGGCAACGCCGTGGGGTTCCAGGCCATGGTGGCGGCCAGGGGTTGCGCCTGTTGGTCGGCCGGGTTCGTGGCATGCGTACGGCTCGGCGTTGGGCCGGGCATTGGGGCGGGCATTGGGCCAGGCATTGGGCTCGGCGTCGGCGCCAAGGGTCGGGATGGGGCCGGCTGCGGCGAGTCAGTGGCCGAGTTCGGCAGGGCTTCCGCGGCGCCCGTCTGCAGGCTGGAGTCTGGTTCGCTCCAGAAGCCGTCAGGAATCATGGGCGACGACTCAGCGGGGACCTCTGGCGGGGCCGGGGCAGCGGGGTCAGCCAGGGGAATAGTGGCAGGCTCCTCGGGGGCCAGGGTCTCGGGGGCAGCCTCAGGCCAGAAATCGGACGGCACCTCGACATCCAGGGTTGCGGGCGTGTCACGGGGGCTGGCAGGCCGGTCGGCCAAAGCCCACAGGCCGGCGAACATCGTGGAGATGCGGCCGTCCAAGTCAGGCATGTGGTGCTGCTCGGGCGCAAGGGTTTCGGGAAGTCGGGCTTCGGGCTCCGTGACTTCAATGGCCGGCTTGTCGCGGCCAAGAGATTCCTGGCTGGGCTCATCGTCGAGACGGGGCAGCGTGCCCAGGCTTGCGAGGGCTCCGAGGCCAGCCAGCTCGTCTGGGGTGAAGTGCATGGCCGGGGCCTCGGGTAGCGGCGCGGGCTGAGCCCGGGACCGCTCTTGCTGCATCTGTTCATCGAGCCGGGAAAGCGCTGTCAGGGCCTCCAGGTGCTGGGCCGACAGTTGAGCAAAAGGATCGGGGGTGGCCCGTGGCGCAGGGGTGTCCTGCGGCGGCTCTTGCGGGGGGCTACTCGGGGGCAGCAGGTTGTCGAAACCTCCGAGTTCCAGCAGGCCAGACTCCTGTTGGGCCAGCAGCTCAGGACTGTCGGCCTTTTCCGCACGAAGCAGCGGCGAGGCGTCTGCGGCTCCGCCTTGGTCCAGCCCAGGGCTTGCAAGCGCCAACTCATGCTTGGCGGCCGGCGTGTCCAGGGGTGCTTCAGGTGCAGGCGACGGCGCATCCGGGGAAGCGCCAGCGTCCAAGGGCAACTCGGCCGCAGGCAGGTACAGTTCCTCGTCGTGAGCAGGCAGGGTCGCTTCAGGTTGCGGTCCAGGCAGCTGCTCAGCGACGGGCAACTCACCAGCCGGGTACAGTTCCTCCTGTTCCGTGGACGGCTTGGCCTCGGGCTCCAGCTCAGGCAGCGCCTCGCTCACGGGCAACGGAGCGTTCTCTGCATGCCATTCCTGCTGGGCAATGGCAGATGGCGCATCCGGCTCCGGCAGCGACTGGCTCAAGGGCAACTCGGCGCGGGGGTGCAGTTGCTCTGGCTCACTCGGCAGGGGTGCCGCGGGTGCGCCGGCGTCCGGCCGGATCGGCTCTGCGAGGCCCGGTTCCTGCTCGGAAGTCGCAGGGGCTTCGTGGAGCGCCTCAGGTTCCCGCGCCGGTGACGGAGCGGACCAAGTGTCGGCATGGGCGGCGGGCGCGCTGGCCGCTGGCTCGGCTGCAAACTCCTCGTACGGGTCGGGTTCCTCATAGGCTTGGGAGAGTGCCTCGCGGGCTCCAAGCGCCGGCAGGGGGGCTTCAGGCGCGGGCCGGGGCGCGCTGGGCAAGCCTTGGGAGTGCTGGTTCTGCGGGACCGGGGCTTGCTGCGCGTCGGTGGGTTGTCCAAACTGACTGTCGAAGTTGCTGCTGGCAGCTGGGTCCCATGGCAAGGGACTCTCAGGCTTGTTGGGTTGTTCGAACGCGCCATTCAAGTCCCGCCCCGGAAGCTCCGACCCCGGGGCCGGCGGCAAGGCAGCAGGCGTGGAGTCGGTTGAGGTAGGCGGCGCAAACCGGCCTTCCTGGGACAGGTCGAGCGCAGGCAAACCCGGCGGTGGGGGCAGCGACGACGAGGGTAGGGACGGTGGGGGCAGGGGCGCTGGCGCCGCGTTGAGGGCGTCAAGGGTTGCGGGTTTGCCCCGCGCCTGGCTCACGCCGTTGTTGGCAACGGTCCACGCCTTGGCAGCCGGAATGGAACTGGCTGGCCCGGGCAGGGGCTCATCTGGTTCCTCCTGGTCGTCGACGACCTGCCAATCCAGGGCGCTGTTGGTGGGGGCCGCTGGCACGGGCTCGGCAGGGGTCGCCGCTCCCAGATCCGGTGCCTCGGGGGCCTCCAGTTCCAGTTCGTGCATCTGCTGCTCGATGCGCGCCAGCAGTTCGTCGGGGTTGGCGTAGTAATCGGCGATGGCGGCGGTGACTTCCTCGAAGCTGTTGAGGCCGGCGGCACCCATCCATTGCAGAACCAGGATGCGGCGTTTCCACTCCTCTTGCAGCCCCTCGGGATCCAGGCCCCGGTGCTCCATGTACTGCTCCATCATGTCGCTCTTGCCGAGGAAGTCGTGCTTGTCCTTGCGGCGATTCCACTGGAACACCGTGTTGGTGAGCAGCTCGCCCGTGTCAGGATCGAAGCCCACGAACTCGGTGACCTCGGTGACACGGCGCGTCATCTTGGAGCCGATGCGCACCTGGCGCTGGATCAGCATGACGTCCACGGTTTGCAGCATCATGCGGGGGACGTTGATGGGCGGGTTCTCCAAACGGTAGACGGCGCTGCTCACGGAGTCGGCGTGCATGGTGGAGTACACGGCGTGGCCGGTGGCCATCGCCTGGAACAGGGTCAGCGCCTCGGGGCCACGCACCTCACCGACGACCAGGTACTCGGGCCGCTGCCGCAGCGCGGCTTCAAGCAGCTTGTACATGTCAATGGTGCCGGCGGGTTTGCCGCCGATGATCTGACCGCCGAAACCGGATCGGGTGACGCCGGCGATCCAGTTCTCGTGGTGCAGGTTGATCTCGCGGGTGTCCTCAATGCTGACGATCTTCTTCTCCGGCGGAATGAACTGACTGATGGCGTTGAGCGTCGTGGTCTTGCCGCTGGCCGTCCCGCCAGCCACCAGGAGGCTGTCGCCCTCTTCCATGACCATCCAGAAGAAGGCGGCCATCTCCGGACTCATGGAGCCATAACGGATCAGGTCCGGGGGCGTGAACGGATCGGCTCGGAACTTGCGGATCGTGAAGCTGCTGCCCCGCGTCGACACCTCACGAGCCAGGGTTGCCTGCAGGCGGCTGCCGTCGGGCAACGTGGCATCGAGCAGGGGGTCGCTGACACTGATGTGCTTGCCACTGCGCTGGGCCAGCCGAATCACGAAGGAGTCCAGGCTCAGTTCGTCGTCGAAGATGACCGTTGAGCGCACGGACTCGTACTTGCGGTGGAACAGGTACAACGGAACATGGGGGCCGTCGCAGGAAACATCCTCCAGCATCGGATCCTGCATCAGCACGTCGATGGGGCCAAAGCCCAGGAAATCCCGGACCAGGTGGTAGCGGATGCGCTCCGTGCCGACATCGTCAATGAGGATTTCGTGGTCGACGATGGCTTGCAAGATCGCGTCGGTCAGGATCTGCTCCCAGTCGATGGCGCCGTGCTGATCCCGGCGCCCGTCCAGGGTCCGGATCAGGGTTTCCCGCAGGAACGTGTAGATCTCCGTCTCCGTGCGGTTCAGGGATGGCTCGATGACCTGGTACACGTGAGTGTTGCTGGACGGCTCGTAGAGGATGCGCACGAAGGCCAGATCTTCCCGGATGACCTGGAACTCCTCTTCCCGCATTCCATCAGGCACATCGGGGATCTCGGTCACCGGCCGCCCGGGATCGAAGCCGAGACTCGGCGCCAGGTCCTCGACGCGTTCTCCGTGGCGCGCCAACTCGTCCTGGAACTTGGCCTTCTGGCGCGCCTTCTTGCGCAACC
>JBFJVP010000138.1:0-7670 GCA_041624075.1 Thermoplasmatota archaeon
GCCACCGGAGAAGATGGCAGCCTGACGTGCATTGGAACCGGTGCCGGTGCCGTGTACGTGTTCACCCGATCGGGCAACACATGGAACCAAGCCCAGAAGCTGGTGGCACCTTCCAGTCACTGTGGCGCCCTGTACGGCTACTCGCTGGCCATGCAAGGCGATACCCTGGTGATCGGAGCCAAACAGGATGCCGCAGGAGGCACCAGCCGGGGCGCCGTCTACGTTTACCAATGGACCGGCGCCACCTACGCCTGGATCCAGACGTTGACGGCCAGCGACGCTGCGGATTACGACGACTTCGGTTCGGCCGTGGCGCTTGACGATTCCACGCTGGTGGTGGGCGCGCCCCGAGACTTGGCCCACCCGGCCGGCAAGGCCTACGTGTTTGTCCATAACGGAACATGGAGCCAACACCAAATCCTGCACGGCACCGACAACAACCCCGGCGACCTGTTTGGCAGCAACGTGGACATCGACGGCGACCTTGTCGTGGTGGGTGCCCAAGCCGACGACACCAACGGGTACTGGAGTGGCGCGGCGCATGTCTTCTCCCGCACGGGCCACAACTGGAGCCACCAAGCCAAGCTCTTCCCGCCTGACGGCGACACCGGTGACGGGAACTTGTTCGGCTGGGACGTGGACGTGCAAGGCAGCCTCATCCTGGTCGGAGCACCTCGGGACGAGCGGGGCGGCGGGAACTACGGCTACGCCGGCTCCGCCTACCTGTTCACCAGCGGGTCGTGGACCGGCGAACGCCTCGTGCGCAACGACGAAGCCACCCAGCAATTCTTTGGCGACCGCGTGCACCTGGTGGGCTCCGAGGCCCTGGTAGGCGCCTTTGGCCAGAACAACGCCCGCGGCGCCATCCACCGCTTCGACGTGGACTGCGCGTCCCTGTTCGCCTACTTCCCGGCAGGCTGCCAAGCCGAGTCCTTCTTGGGCCAGTTGCCGCTGTAGCGATGGCAGCAGCCTGGCGCCGTTCGGTTGGCCTGCCACAGCATCGCAAAAATTGTTAATCGCAGCGGAATCGTCGTTTGTGACCTATTCATCTTCGCTGGCGCTGGCTGACGAGGAACTGGCAGGGGCGCTCAAGGTCCTGGGCTCAACGACCCGGCTGCGAGTCTTGGCGGCCATCAAGCAGCCCACGCCAGTGCGGGAGATCCGCGTGCAGCCCGAATCCAGCCGCGCCGGGAGCAACCCGGACCGACCCGTATCGATCCAGGTGGTGCAGTCCCACCTCAAGCGCCTTGCCGACCTGGGCCTCGTGAGCAGCGACGAGGTAGGCCGCACCCATGTCGTGCACCGGCCGCGCCTGTACGCCTTGGCTGAGTCGTTTCGGCAGTTGGCGCTCTTGCAAGGCGACCA
This sequence comes from Thermoplasmatota archaeon, assembly GCA_041624075.1. Lineage (GTDB taxonomy): Archaea > Thermoplasmatota > E2 > JACPAO01 > JAHFTW01 > JBFJVP01. The sequence continues at coordinate 1,366 of JBFJVP010000138.1, forward strand.
CGCCGTTCCGGACGACCGCACGATCCGGCTGGGCCACGCCGCACAGCGACCCGCAGCGCGTGGACCTCGCCTGATGCTGGTGCATGGTGCCTATGAGGGCAAGGCATTCGCGCTTGACGAGCACTCGGGCGGTGGCCCCTGGATCGTGGGGCGCCTGCCTGGACTGGCCGTGTGCCTGGACTATGACCCGTATGTGAGCCGTGAGCACGCCGTCGTCCAGGAGGGCCCAAGGGGGTTCGTGATCCGCAATGCACCCGGGTCGCGCAACGGGACCTTCGTCAACTGGCAGCCACTGGCCCACGACACCGACCATCCGCTCGTGGCAGGCGACGTGATCGGCGTCGGAAGGTCCCTGCTTGTTTTTGCCAATTCTTGAGCATGAAGATGTCGCGCAGCGCCGCACGATGAAGCGAACGCCCCTCCCGTACCGGCGCCGTTCGCACGGAGTTGCGGCCAGAATCGAGCCAACCCGCTCGCGTTTGAGCACATATAAAAAAATTCCCATGTACTTAGCTGAGAAACCACTTGGTTACAGCGCGATTCTGGTGGTTCAAGGCGTTCGCCTCGGGCGGCGCTTCAAGGTGAAAACATGAATTCCAAAACGATGACTCTGCTGGCGGTTGGCCTGCTTGGCCTCCCCCTGTCCTTCGTGTCCGCGCAAGTACACGCTCCTGACCCGTGTAGCGCGCCAGAACTATCCCTAGCGTGCAGCCCTTCACCTGACACAACGGCTGCCACCGAAGCGGCAAACCAGGCCGAGGGCGACAGCCGAGAAGCCGCCTGGCAGGCGTTGCTATCGGGCCCTGCCACGATCTGGACCAGCCTCAACATGGGTCACGGCAGTGGCCTCGATGCCGACAGCCTAGACGGCCTGCAGGCGGACCATTTCCTGAACGCAGACGGCCGGCTGCGCACCAGCATCGCTGCCGAAACGGCGGCCCGCCAAGCCGCCGACGCATCTCTCTCCTCACGCCTCGACCGCGTCGCCGCGGACCAAGACGCGGACACCTTGGACGGCCTCGACAGCAGTGACTTCCTGCGCACCCGCGGCGGCGAACTCACCGGCGCACTGGGCATCGGAACCGCCGCCCGCGGAGCCCCCCTTCAGGTGGATTCCGGGCGTGGTCAAGCAGCAGCCATCTTCCAGAACAGCAACCCCAGCCACGGACCAGAAATCCAGTTCCACGCACTCGCCGACGGCGGGAACCAGTGGCGCATCGGCAGCGGCCAATGGGGCAACGCCGGCGGCCAGGGCAGCCTCTACTTCTGGGACGAGACCCACCGATCCCTGCGCGCCGTGATGACCAACGACGGCCGCATGGGTGTGGGCGTTGGCAACCCCCAGGAAGCCCTCCACGTGGGCGGCACCGTCAAGACCAACGCCTTCAAGGGCGACGGCTCCGGCCTCACAGGCGTCGATGCCGCCACCGTGGGTGGCCAGGCACCCGGCAGCTTCGCCACCAGCGCCTCCCTCAGCGCGCTCGATTCCGAGGTCGACGCCCTGGCTACGCAAGTGGAAGACCTTGGCGCGCGCGTTGACGCCCTGGCAGGCGGCACGCAGACGATCAGCATCCCAATGGGGGCCTTCATGGCCGGCGACTCCGACTTCGACTGGCACCGCAACACGTTCGGCCTGTTCGGCACCACACCGGGCCAGTTCATCTGGTTCTACGCGCCCGTCAGCCTGCCCAGCGGCGCCGTGATCAAGGAAGTCACGGGCATCGTGCGCGACACATCCCAAGACCTCGACATGCGCGTTGAACTGGTCGGCACCCGCCTAAGCGACGCTCAAGGCCTCGGCATGTCCAACGCCTACTCCAGCGGCGCCACCGGCGTCCAGGGCGTCACGTCGAGCCTCAACCACGTGGTCAACAACAGTGCCAACACCCTGATGGTGGCCGTCTCCTGGACCGTCCCCCCGCGTGACGTGGACCTGCAGATCGCAGCGGCGACAATTACCTACGAGCTTCCGGCATAAGTCCGGGCTTAAGCTCACCCTCCCCCTTTTCTATCCACCCCGCAGGCTTGATGGCCCCTTGCGCCATGGCGGGACGGTTGACCACAGGGCTGTCACCCCTCGCCCCCTACGTTGCTGCGGGAGCAGCCATGCTCGCGCTGGCCGTGTTCATTGGGGGGCGCACCCACGAACGCGCGGGCCGCCTGCTTGCCGCCTTCCTGGCCATCGAGGGCCTGCACCAAATCGCCCACGGCGCACCCGCCATCACGGCCGACCCCCGCGCCGGGCAAGCCATCCTGAACACGCTGCATCTTCCAAGCCTGTTTGGCTACGCCGTCAGCACCCTGATGGTGACCACGCTGACCGGCATCCACCGCAGGTTCTGGTGGAGTCCCGGCGGCATCACGCTGCTGCTCAGCATGCCTGTGGCGCTCGTTGCAGTCGAGTTGACCCGACCCAGCCCCTTTTGGACGTACGCCGCCGACGGGGCGCATGTGTTGCAGGCACCCTTGGCAACGTGGTCCAGCCTGGAAGGGGCCGTCTTCCTTCTGTTTGATGTCTATGCCATCCTCCTGCTAAGCTTGGCCCTGCGCCGCACCGAGGACCCGGCACAGGTGCCCGGGCAAGCGCTCATTCTGGCCTTCTTCGTCATCAAGGAAGCAACCGTGGTCGTGGATTACCTGGTCAACCCGGATCGTTGGCAGTTCATGGCCCTCGCCGGATTGCCGTCGCCACCGCCGCTGCCAGCGGGGCCAGCGCTCGTGGCGGCCGTGGGCGCAGGCGTGGCCCTGTTGCCATCCCTGGCCGCGCGTTGGCGAGCGGTTCCTGCAGCGGGCGACGCGTTGCTGCTGGTGGGGTTGCTGGGAGCGTTATTGACCGCCGTGACAGAACTGGGAGCCGCAGCCTCACCCGCACGGGTCACCATGCGGCTGCTGTTTGGTGCCGCCCTGCTGGGATACGCAGCCACGCGGCATGGCATTCTCGGGGTGCGGCGCCGCGCCAATGCAGCCTTGGAGCTCCCCCTGGCGGCGTGCGCCGTGGGCTTGCTGGTCGTGCTGGCGTCCATCTCCCTGGGCTCCGTGTTCTCGGATGGCACGGCCATGGCAGCAGGCGTTGCCGTCGCCCTGATCGCCGCAGCCATGACGTTCTCCATCTCCGGCGTCGGCTTGACGGGCCACCGGACGCCCCCCGACGCCACGCCCGGGCCCGGCGGCTCCAGCCGCGGCGACCTGATTCTCAACCGGTATCGGCTGGATCAGGCCCTGGGCCGCAGCTCCACGGGAGCCACGTACCTGGCCCGCGACCTGCGCGCCAGCCGCTCGGTCGTCGCCAAGATCCACGAGAACGGGCACCACTCCAGCGTGCTGCGGGAATTGACTGCTTTTGCGCGCATCCAGGACCGGCACGTGGTGCGCGTGCAGGAAGTGGGCCTCAGCCACCGCGGCCCGGCCATCATCATGGAACATGTGGCAGGAGGCAGCCTTGCCGATCGGTTGAAACTCGGCCCCCTGGTGCCAGAGGAGTTCCACCGCGTTGCCACTGGCCTGCTGCGCGGATTGGCGGCCGTGCACGCCGCGGGGATCGTGCACGGCGACCTCAAGCCCGCCAACGTGTTGCTCACCGCCAATGGCGAACCCCGCCTTGCCGACTTCGACGCTGCAGGAGGCGACCCCGACGCAACGCTTGGCGGCCCCGTGTCCCGCAGCGGAACGCCGCGCTACTTGAGCCCCGAACGGGCCCGGGGCGCCCCTGCTGGCGTGGCCGGCGACGTGTACGGTGCCGCCGCAACCCTATTCGAGGCCTGCACCGGCCACCCGTACATGGAAAGCCGGCCCAACGAGGGCACCTCGGAATTGGTGGCACGCATCGCGGGGCTGGGGCAACCCCACGTCGTGCGCGCCAGCAACCCGGCTTGGGCGGCATGGTTTGCCATCGCCTTGCATCCAGACCCCGACCACCGGTTCACCACCGTCGAGACGATGTTGGCCAGCCTGCCCGCGGCAGCCAGCGGCGCCCCGGGGGCTATGGCGAGTGAGCGCCTTGCTGGGCCGGGGCGACCCGAGCGCCGGCGCCGTCATGGCAGGCGCGGAGGCTCCGGAGGGCCAGCAAGGCCCGGGCGCACTGGCACGGAGGCCTAAGGCTGGAAATACGTGAACCAGTGCATGAGTTGTCGATCGTGGCCGGCAGTGTCGGTAAAGGATAACGTCCACGTGCCCGGTTGCTGATCCGGGCCGCCGAGCCAGTTGCTTTGGCAGGTACCCCAGCCGAAGAGGGCGACGCCGCTGGTCGATTCATGCGCCCATTGGTTTCCCGCAGGGTCAAGCATCTCAAAGGACGGGTCGACCTCCACATCCCCCGCGATACCGCAGCCACCAACTTCGATCACCGTCGCGGGTGCATCGAAGGTCGTGCTGCCGACCTCCCCGTCGGGGATGGCGATAGCCCCAAACTCCTTCACGGTACTCAACAGGCGGGCCTGGGGTGCCGTCTCGGCGGCCGTTGCAACGGTTGCCTCAGCCACGGCACCGTCCAGTCGCTGAATGAAGACGTACTCTCCCGGAGTGGCATTGCCCTCCAATCTGAACTCCGCCTCGCCGGACTCCAGAACGGCCACCTGCGCACCACCGGCCCTATAGACGACAATGCTCTGCGTATGGTTGACGAACGTGACGGCGTCCCCTGGCTCAGCCAGATGCAGGGCAACGGGAATGCCCGGGGGCAAGAAGCTGGGGCCAGCCTCGAAGCGAACTTCCACCGAGTAGTCAAAACCCTGGACGGGCACGCCGGTGTCCGTGGGTTCGCCGTGGATCTCATCGAATTGCACCATCAGTGTAAGATCCGTGCTCTTGCCGGTGCCGTATGCAAACAGCTCATTGTGGGAGCCAAACGGGCATTCGCACCAATAGTCTGCCACCGCCGCGCCGTCGAAGAAAACGTCAATGTCCCCCGATCCGGCATCAGCGTCTGCTACCACGGTCAAGGCGAACGGCAGCCCGGCGGGCACCAGGCCACTCAAGTCGTGTGATTGGATGTTGGTCCAGGATTGCCCGAGCGAATCGGCGGCCGCGCCCATGTACTGGTCGTTGTCCTGAAAGGCAAAGGTCCCCGTGAAGGTCTCAGAAACGATCGTCGCCGCCCGGTCGCCAAGTAGGACCGGTGCTTGAGATGCCACGCCTGGTGCCGCGCTCGGTGAATTGGTGGAGCCACCTGAGTTCGCCGCTGGCGCATCCGCGGCACATCCAGCCAGCAGTATGGCCAAGAAGACGCTGACCAGCAAACGCATGCCGACACGCTGCGGCTGCGGCTACTCAAGTGTTTTGGCTGGCCCGTGCAAAGCGCGACGGATTAGGTTTCCAACCAGCTCTTTGCGGGACAATGGACCCGGCCCTCGCGCCAGCACGTCTAGCCGACGGGGACGCCCATGTCCATGACCGGCGTGTTCAGGGAGTTGTCAAAGGCAATGAACCGGTTGAACCGGCTGCCCAGGTTCCAATGGGTCGCCAGGTACTCGTTGGGCGCCGGGCTGGCATCGAAGTAGTCATCGTGGCCGCAGTCCCACACCATGGACGAGCAGCGGGTGGTTCGGTACAGGTGAGCCAGCCGACCTCCGTCGTTGTAGCACATGATATCCCGGCCATCGATGCAGTGACCCGCACCGGTGCTCCGGGGCGCCGACAACTGCACGGCCCCCATCGTGTGGCCCAACTCATGCAGCATCACACGAGCCGAATCGTACCCAAACGTGATGGCGTACCCCAGGAAGAGGTAGCCGTTGTTCAAGTTGAACGGACTGGGTGAATCGTCGCCGATGAGGTTGCCCATCCCGGCGCAGCCGCACGCACCGCGGTCATCGTAGTACACCCAGTACTTGGCAGCCGCATCGTTGAAGCCCTGGTTGCGCAGGTCGCTGACGATCGTGTTGAAGCGAGCCGAAGACTGCCGGGTCGGCAGCACCGCCTCATGGACCAGCACCTCATTGCCCCGGCACTCCACCTTGAGGCTGGCTGCGGCTCCAGTGGCCTTGCCGCTGCTGTACACATAGCCGTTGGCAGCCTCCACGAGACCACGAATCGTGGGCGCCTTGGCGGCGTAGCGGTCATCGTCGTCGTGCGCCCGCGCGTAGATCACAACGGCCCGGGGCTCCAAGTCGTACGGCACGGACTCATCGACGCATGTGGGCTTCTTGCGGATGCTGTGGATTACGTCGTCACGGGTGGGAATCTCATCGCCACCGTGAGTCCAGCCCAACAGGCGACCCATGTCATCCTGGACGCGAAGCAACCCATCCCGGTCCCGACACGCCAGCCCCACATCCGCCACGTCCGCAACATCCGGGCACGCCGGTGCC
>JBFJVP010000139.1:0-7595 GCA_041624075.1 Thermoplasmatota archaeon
ATCGTGCTCGACGTGTTCTTGCCGATGTGGATCATCTTGGTGCCGGTGTCCGCCTGCTGCATGTTGGTCGTCAGGGCGACGCTGTAGAACTCGCCCACCGAATCGTCGCCCTTCAGGATGCAACTGGGGTACTTCCACGTGATGGCGGAACCGGTCTCCACTTGAGTCCAACTGATCTTGGAGCCGCGGCCCTCGCACAGGCCGCGCTTGGTGACGAAGTTGTAGATGCCGCCCTTGCCGTTCTTGTCGCCCGGGTACCAGTTCTGCACGGTGCTGTACTTGATCTCTGCGTCCTCGTGGGCCACCAGCTCCACCACGGCGGCGTGCAGTTGATTCTCGTCCCGCTGGGGGGCGGTGCAGCCTTCGAGGTACGAGACATACGCGCCCTTGTCAGCGATGAGCAGAGTACGCTCGAATTGCCCCGTGCCAGCGGCGTTGATGCGGAAGTAGGTCGACAGCTCCATGGGGCACTTGACGCCCGGGGGAATGTAGCAGAAGCTGCCATCAGTGAACACCGCCGAGTTGAGGGCGGCGAAGAAGTTGTCACTGGTGGGGACCACGGTGCCCAGGTACTTCTTGACCAGATCCGGATGGTTGTGGACTGCTTCGCTGAACGAGCAGAAAATAATGCCGTGCTTCTCCAGTTCCTTCTTGAACGTGGTCGCGACACTCACCGAATCGATCACGGCGTCGACGGCAACGCCACTCATGGCACCCCCGCCGCCGGCCAAGCCGCCCGGAGCACCCACCGCTTCGGCGGGCGCGCCCTGCACGACACCGGCCAGGCGCTTCTGTTCCTCCAAGGGGATGCCCAGTTTGTTGTACATCTCCAGGATTTCAGGGTCCACTTCGTCGAGGCTCTTGGGGCCGTCCGAGGCGGACTTGGGCGCCGAGTAGTATGTGATGGCCTGGTAGTCAATGGGGTCGTAGTGGACCTCGGCCCACGTGGGCTCCGTCATCGTGAGCCAATGCCTGTAGGCCTTCAGGCGCCACTCCAGCAGCCATTCGGGCTCCTTCTTTTTGGCGGAAATGAGACGAATGGTGTCCTCATTCAAGCCCGGCGGGACCGTATCGGTCTCGAGATCCGTGTAGAAGCCGTACCGGTACTCTTGCTCGGCAAGTTCGCGGATTGCTTCAGTTGAGGCCATGGAATATCCTGGTGCACCCCGCGTGCGCCCTGGGAAAGCTGTGTTGCATCCCAAGAAGAAGGCTCGCCTCCTGGCAAGCCGGGGACCGCTGCGAGGTGCCCTTGGCGCTGCCTAGTGGTATTCCGTATATACTTTAGGGGTCCAAGGCAAGGGTTTTCGGCGCCCCGAAAGTCTCATTGGGGGGTGAGCACCCCCGGGACCTAGTCCTTGGCGGGCCGAACGACCACGCGCACCGACCCAGAACGCGTTCCATCCGCCTTGCGCACCAACGACCGCTTGCTCCAGTCGCGGCTGGAGTAGGACGCCAGCACCTCGAAATCCAGTTCGTACTCGCCTGGCCGGTCGATCACATACTGCTGCTCAACGTAGCCGCCGCCGGCATCCGGCAGCAACCAGCGATCCACATGTTGCACGGCGGCCGGCGGCGCGCGCAGCGACTCGATGCGTGAACGCAATTCGAAGTCAAACGTCTCACGATTTCGCGACGTTTCCTCAAATGTGTATGCGAACTTCAGCGACACCGCCTGCCCAGCCGTCACCTCAATGGTGCGCGCGTCGCCCGACAGGAACGTGATTCTTCGGCCAACGCGAGCCCTCGCCACCACGGCCGATCGCGGGCGTGGCCCACGACTGCGGCGGCGAAACAGGGAGGTGGTCTTCTGGCGGCTCATTCCGACAGGCGCACCACCTGGACGGGGCAAGGGGCGCGAGCCACCAGGGACTCGGCGACGCTTCCGAAATGGTATCGGCGGCCCAGCCTCCGGGTCCCCAGGACCACCAAGTCCATGGGACCCAACTCGGCGAGCAACTCTTCGGCGACGTCACCTGCCTCCTGCACGCGAGTCTCCAGGGAAACCCGCCACCGGGCCGCAATGGATTCAAGGAAGTCAAAAACCCCGTTGGGTGGTCCAGCGGGATTGTTGGCGACATGCACGGCGTAGACAGGTGTCCCGAGTGCCGCCGCGAATTCAATTGCCCAATCCTGCACCAGGTACTCGCGGTCGGTTCCCTCCACGGGGATCACGATCCGGTTGAAGGGCACGATTCTCGAGTCGGCTTGGGTAGCCGCAGTCTCTTGCTTCATGTGTGTCGCCTGCGCTTGGACGCGCATCAGAGATTGCGTTGTCCAGCAGGTTAATACTTTGCCACAAGGCCCCGCACGGATGCGGATTTGGCGGCACCATGCGAAAGCGATAGGAGTGAAACAAAATGCTGCGAGTCGACGGTTTTGCTAGACCTGAGGCCCCCTGCGGGGCCAGCGGGGACCGTGACCAATGGCAGCTGCTGCCCCAAGCGGCCGGGCAGGCCGGGCGGGTGTCTTCACCGAGCCGGCACCGGGCCGGCACCGGGCCGGCACTGGGTCTGCGACCCTAGGCGGCCTGGACCACGGGCGGGAGTAGCGAGCATTCGTGCGGCTTACGGCATGACGATGATCTTGCCAAACATCTCCCCGCGCTCCATGCGGGCAACCGCCTCCCGCGCCTCCTCCAGCGGGAAGACGGAATCGACGATGGGCTTGATCTTGCCCTGGGCCACCAATTCCAGGCCGCGCTGCAAGTCGTCCGGCGTGCCCATGGTGCTGCCCAGGATGGAGAGTTGCTTCCAGAAGATCAAGCGCAGATCCATCTTGCCCTCTGGGCCAGTCGTGGCGCCGCAGGTGACCAGGCGGCCACCAACACCCAGCGAACGCACGGCGTGATGCCAGGAGGCCTGTCCCACGGATTCCAGCACCACGTCGAAGCCCTTCTTGCCGGTCGCCAGGAAGGCAGTCTTGGCCCAATCGGGGTCGGCCTTGTAGTCGATGACCATGTCGGCGCCCAGTTCCTCCACGAGCTCCACCTTGTCGGCGCCACCCGTCGTGGCGCAGACCCATGCGCCCAGTGCCTTGGCCACCTGGACCATCATCACGCCCAAGCCGCCGCCAGCACCAAGCACCAGCACGCTCTCGCCCGGCTTCAGCTTCGCCTTGCGGCACATCTGCATGACCGTCAACAACGTGAGGGGAATCGCGGCGGCTTCGTCCCACTCCAGATCCGCAGGCTTGGGGAGAACGTGATCGGCCGGCACCACCACCTCCTCGGCCAGGCCGCCCCACCGGGTCTCGCCAACGATCTCGGGCACGGCAGGGACGATCTGGTCTCCGGTCTCCGGGTCAGCATCGAAGTTCAAGCCGGAGTTCACGATCACTTCGTCGCCGACGGCCACGCCCGTGACATCCGCTCCAACCTCGGCCACGACACCCGCAATGTCGGTCCCCCCCACATGGGGCAGGGGCAGTTTGAGGCCGGGAAAGCCCTCGCGAACGAAGATGTCGAGGTGGTTGAGCGCACAGGCCCGCACATGGAGCCGCACGTCGCGGGGCCCCATTTCGGGGCTGGGCAATTCGCCCACTTCCAGCTTGTCCAAGCCGCCGTGCTCCCGGAAGAACGCTGCTCGCATCGGCCGCGCTACACGGGGCCCAGTCCTAAGGGCATCGGGCGGTCTGCCCGTTGGGTGGAAGGCTGGGAGGAGATGCCTTTGCGGCCTGGGCGAGCCAGAGGCCGTCACGATCGCCATCGAAGGGGCGGATCCAAGTGTCTTCATTGAGCAGGCGGTTGGGCTGGTTGTGTCACGGCCCGGTGAAAGCCCGATCGTCGATCATCAGATTCGAGGGTGCACGTACGTTGACTGGACATGAGGCTCACGCAGACGGGGCCACAGGCGGCCAGCCGGACGGACCCTGGCAAATCCGTCGCTCGGACTGGCAGCAATTGCTGCGCGAGGCTAGGGCCTTGAAGGTGCGTGTGCTGCGCCGCAGGTTGCGGCTTGCGATCGCCTTGTTTGCCTCGTTGATCGGGTTGGCCGTGGCAGTCGCTTTGCTTGTTGGGCCGGCATCGTGGCGCGAATTGGACACGCTCGCGTTCATGGGGCTGCTCGCTGTTCAAATCGTTCTGGCCTCTTGGGCCATTCATCGGTTTGGCGCTTGGCTGCCACGTGCCCTTTCACACGGCCGCTCAGACAGTATCTATGATCGCGTGTTGGTCGAGAAGCGCGGGGCGCAATGGATCATAGCCCAGGGACTCTGGGAAGTGCAAGTGCCTAGCGGCGTTGAACCGGTCGGAGTGGATCTGCTTGTTACCCTTGGCACAGTCGGCGTCGTCGTGCGTCGAGATCCGCTCAGCTTGATCGAAGAGTAGCAATCGAAGAGCAACGGCAGCATCCAGGTCCAATGAACCGCTGAGCCAGCCGTGGCCCGCCATCCGCAGCTGGCCCCGGTCCATTGCGGGCAGCCGCGCGCTCTGCCCGGCCGCCAACGCCTAGCACGTCGATCCGCACGTCGCGGCGCCCCATTTCGGGGCTGGGCAACTCGCCAGCCTCAAGGTTTTCCAAGCGACCTGGGGTTCTCAAGAAGGCCGCTCATAGCACATGGACCGCCTGTCGGCCCCACCAACGGCTCGGCGGGCAGGCCGGTACACGCGGACGTTGGCTCTAAAGAGGAGGCCCCCATGGAGGCACTGCTGGTATGCTGATGGTTGGACGAAATGGACTAGTTGCAATGCTTGTACTCGCAGTCGCCCTGGCAGGGTGCTCGAGCAGTGAGGAGCCCCCAACAGGTGAGGCTGATGGACACGACCACGGCGATCATGACCACGGGGCGGACGGGCACGACCACGGCGCCGACGAGGGCTCCGCCAGCCAGGACGGCAGTCAATCCAGTAGCGGCTCCCAGCAGGAGCGAGCGAAGCTGGATGGCACCCCGATCGACGAACCGGCATCAGGCAAGCCCACGCTGCCCAGTTGGCAGGTCGGGGACTACTGGAACTACACTGACGGCGACGGGACCTACCAGAAGGTCACAGTGGCCGCACTGGATCAGCAGGCGGGGTATGACACGTACCGCATCAGCACCCAACGGTACCCCAGTGGCCAACAACCCACCGGTGCCCTATGGATCGACCGCGACACGCTTGGCGTCGTGGCGTTTGAGGTGGGCGGCGATGTCTACGAAACCGGGTGCAGCTTCAGTGCCGCCTTCCCCATGAAGGACTTCAGCCAGGAATGCACGTCCCAGACGCCCGTTGGACCCGTGACGATCAAGGACAGTCGGACGTTGGGGGACTGGTTCAAGATCCCCACGCCCAAGGGCGATGTTACCGCCATCCAGATCAACTACAAGAGCGAGCCCGGGCGGGATTCCCGCACCTGGTACAGCCCTGACCTCGGCAACCGCGCCGCCTTTGACCAAGAGAACGTCATGTGGACGATCGTGGATTGGCGCGTCTCCTAGCCTGGTCCGTAATCCTCGCCCCTCTATTCCCTGTTTTACAACGAGGCTGACCCACCCGCAGCCGTCTTGATCCACGCGTCAACGCACAGTTAGCAGAGGCTTCACTGCTGGCGCCCGCTAGCCTGCGGCTGCCCCGCTGGAAGCGGGTAAAGGGGTAGTTAGGGGCCCAGGCGCGGGGGCCCGGGGACCCAGGCGACCGTGACATGGCCGGGCCCCCGGTTGGTGGCTCCCGCAAGCTCTAGTTCTGCGTGAAGGCGCCGCCAAGATCGGCGCCCGAGAAGCCAGCGGTGGCTTGGCCCGTGGTGGCGTAGCGGTAGATGGCGGCCTTGTAGACGCCGGCAACCACGCTAAAGAGGGCAGCCACGAAGATGACCCCGAGGATCGTCAGGACGATGCCGATCATGGCGCCAGTGCCACCAAAGGCGCTGGCGAGGAGGTTGGTCAGCACGATGCCCACGATTGCCACGGCGACCCCGGCGATCATGCCGACAAAGCCCACGCCGACGTGACCGACGGCCGTTTCGCCCCAGGTCTGCTTGAACAGGCTGCCGGATTGGCGCACGGAGCTGCCGACGCCCTTGTCCTCGAAGAGAAGGATGGGGACCATGAAGAAGGTCGCCAGGTTCCACGCCAGGCCAGCAAAGGAGGCCATCATCTGGCCCAAGGGGCCGCTGCGTTCGCGCACCGCTTGCAGGATGACGTTGACGGTGGCCACGACGATGGACCAGAGAAACAGCTTGCCCTTCTTGGCCCACGCGGCCTTGAGTGCCGAGCCCAACGTTGGGTCGCCGCCGGCCAGGCGCTCGCTGGCACCGGCAACCACGGCGGCGTTGAAGAACAGGGCAACGAAGGCGAGCAGGATGTAGAGTAGGGCTACCAGCAACAGGGCGCCGGCGTTGACTTCGCCTTCACCGGTGAAGATGGCGGGAAAGATCGCAAAGGCGACGCCGGCGACGCTGAGGGCGGCAGCCACGCTGGCAAAGAACGACAGGACGGGCATCCAGAGCAGTTCCTTGTCTTGCTTGACGACGCCGAAACTGGTCTTGAAGAGGCTCCACGAGTGGGCCAGGCGGTTCATGCAATTGCAGTGCTGGCGCCAGCAGATGAAGCTTGTGCCGGTGCGTGACGGCTAGTTGAACTCGAATGCTGCAACGAGGGGGTCGTGGTCGGAGAACCGGTAGCTGCCGGGGTCGCTCTCCATGGACTCCGGCCAGTCAGCGTTGAGGTGCCGGGGACTGAAGTCTCGGGGCAAGCCAGCCAGGTCGCCGGTCACCAGGATGTGGTCGAGGGCGCTGCTCTGGCCTTGGTAGATGTGGCTGTACTGCCGGTTGTCGCCCTGGTTGCTCGATGGAGGGCCCGGCAGGTCGTCCCACAGGTCCACGAGGCCGCTGTCGGTGAGGACGGCCAGGGGGTCGGTGCCAACGCCGTCATTGAAGTCGCCAAGGACGATGACACTGGTTCCGGCGGCGGTGCGTTCTTGAACCAATTCCACGACGTGGTGTGCTTCATCCACGCGGAAGTCGGTGCAGTCGGCGTCGGCGCAGTTGTCGCTGGAGAGCTTGGATTTGAAGTGGACGTTGAGCACGCTGACGGTGTCGCCGCTGGCGGTCTGGATGACGGCTTCGAGGGGCGGGCGGTTGTGCAGGAAGTAGGGTGTGGCGCCGCCGCAGGTGACATCGGAGTTGCCGCTGCGCCGAACACCCCGGTAAGTGTCGGTGCACCCCTGGTGGAGTTCCACGGATTGGAGGGTGGCTTGGTCCACGCGCACCAGGTAGCCGTTCTCGATGCCTCGGGGGTCGGCACTGGAGCGGGCGGCGTGGGCGTACTGGACGCCGCAGAGCGCCTCGATGTCGGCGGCCAGGATGGCCAGCACGTCGTCGTTCTGGATTTCCTGCACGCCGATCACGTCAGGGGCTGCCAGTCCGGCGGGGTCACAGATGGCGGCGGCGAGCTTGGGGCTCTTCTCGGCGGCGCTGCTGAGGAAGAAGTTCTCCATGTTCATGGTCGCCACGGTGAGGCTGGGATCGTCGCCTGCGGGGGCGGGGTTGTCGTCGGGGTGGTAGCTGGTGTCGTCACCGGATGTGGGGGCTGGGCAGCCCCGGGAGGGGTCGAGGTGCAGCTTGTCGGCGCCGAAGCTGTAGTGAATAACGCCGGCCAGCGCCTGGCCCTGATTCGGGTTG
>JBFJVP010000140.1:0-7452 GCA_041624075.1 Thermoplasmatota archaeon
CGTTCCAAAAAAACCCGCAGCGCCCCCAAGCCTCCCCCGCGGTGCCACCCAGCGCATCAAGCTCGCTCGGCCCAGCCTCCGATCGCCCGATGCATGGCCTGCCTGCACAGGTAACAATCCTGTGGTACGAGCCCCGTGCGAGCATCGGCCGCCCCAAAGGTTGATATCGCCCCGTTAAATGCCTATGGCATGTTGTTGGTTGGGCCCCGCCTACGGGCGGCGACGCTCGCGCTCGTCCTCTCGCTGGCTCTCTTGCCCGGTCCGGCGTTTCCTGGTGTAGAAGCGGCATCTACCCATGTCGTATCCATCGGAAGCAGTGGCTTCAGCCCCACCATTGTAACAGTCAACATGGGCGATTCCATTCGTTGGGAGAACGACAATTCTTCCAGCCACGACATCGCCTTCGTTTCCGGCCCCGCCAGCCTCAGCCTCGACAGCGGCCCGACGTGCGGCATGGCCACGGGTCAATCGTACACATTCACCCTCCCATCCCCGCTGCGATCAGGCGACTACACGTATCGCTCAATCTGCGATAGCGGGACCACCTACACGGGTACCATTCGCGTCAACAACATCGCGCCCTTCCAGGGCCGCACCACGGGATCCACAGCCGAGGACAAACCCTTCTCCGGCCTCTTCAACGTCACCGACGAAAACCAGGACCCACTAACTTACGAAATCACATCCCAGCCTTCACACGGCGTCGTGATCCTGGAAGGAAGCGCCGGCTACAACTACACGCCCGACCCCGACTTCCATGGCTCCGACAGCTTTGGATACCGCGCCTATGACGGCACGGACTACTCAGTCGTCGAGGCCGGCCAAGTGGGCGCCGTGCTCATCTCCGTGGCTTCCGTCAACGACGCGCCCATCGCGGATCCGCATAGCTTCACCATGAATGAGGACTCGATCCTCCAGAATTCCGTGCAAGCAAGCGACATCGACTCCGCCGTCAGCTTGCTAACCTATTCAGTTGGCGACGTCGAGCGTGGCAGCGTCAACATGCAAGAGGATGGCACGTTCACCTTCGAGCCCCCAGCCGACTTCTTTGGCACCACGAATTTCACATACATCGCCGGCGACGGCCTGGATGACTCCCAGCCGGGCACGGTGACGGTGACGGTCAACCCGGTCAACGACGCGCCCGTGGCATTGGACGTTGCCTACACCACGAGGGAAGACACGCCGCTCTCGTCGCCTCTCAACGCACGGGACATTGACGGCGACGAGCTCACCTACAACATCGTCGACCAGCCATCTCATGGTTCCGTCACCGTGACCGCCGACGGCACGTTCACCTATACTCCAGATCTCGATTACGCCGGCGCGGACAGCTTCACGTTCAGCGCCAGTGACCGCTCCGCCACTTCCACGCCCGCCGTCGCTAACATTGATGTTACGGCGGTCAACGACGCGCCGATTGCGGCCAATCTCAACGTGGGCGTCGGCCAGAACGGCGTTCTGACCGCCAACCTGCCTGGCTCGGACGCTGAAGGTGACGTTTTGACGTACGGCACGGTTTCCACGCCGCGTTTTGGCACGGTCTCGGTGCTCGCCGATAGTGGCCAATTCACCTACACGCCCAACAACGGCTTCGTCGGCACCGATTCCTTCACGTACGATGTCAGCGACGGCGCCGAAAGGTCCGAGCCAGGAACGGTCACCATTTCCGTGTCCCTGACCAATACGGTCCCCGAGGCGGATGAAATCCTCATCAGCACCGACGAGGATCTTCCCGTAACGTCCGATCTGAGCGCAACCGACGGCGACGGGGACGCACTTACCTACTCCATAACCAGTTCCCCGACGCGCGGCTCCCTGTCGCTCAACTCGGCCACAGGCCGTTTCACGTACACGCCCAGCGCCAACTACTACGGAACGGATCAGTTCTTTTACCAAGCGTCGGACGGACAGGCCTCCTCGCCGCCGGCCAAGGCAACGATCACGATCTCTTCGGTAAACGATCGACCCACCGCCACGTCGCCCTTGTCGCTGCGCACCAATGAAGATACGCCGGTGGGCGCGATTGTTCGCGGTACAGATATTGAGGGCGACACCCTCTATTTCCGCGTCATCGACGCTCCGTCTCGGGGTACGGTCGAGATGAACGAGGAGACGGGCGAGTTCACATACACGCCCAATGCGAATTTGTTTGGGTCGGACAGCTTCACGTACGCGGCGCGCGACGTGCTTGCCGAGTCCGCTCCAGTGAGAATTTCCGTGACCGTTGATCCGGTCAATGATGCCCCGACCTCGGGCTTCCGGTCCTTTACGACCAACGAGGATGTCACCTTGTCCGGTTCGCTTCCAGCGGCCGACATTGACGGCGACCCCCTGACGTTCCATGTCGTTAGCCCGCCAAGCTGGGGAACGCTCAATTTGGATCAGGCCACGGGGCAATTCACATACTTGGGCGATGCCGACTACAACGGCGGCGATTTCTTCACGTACCGCGTGCGCGACGGCCAGGCCAGTTCCGGAGTGGGCCGGGCAACGATCGCCATCCTGCCTGTCAATGACGTGCCCCTGGCTCACGCTACCTCGGCGGCCACTCTGGAGGACACCGCAGTCAGCGGCACCGTTACCGGTTTCGACATTGATGGGGATGTGCTGACGTTCGAAGTGTCACGCTACCCATCCCATGGCGGGGTTGAGCTGAACAGCACCACGGGCGCTTTCACGTACACGCCGGCGCGTGACTACAACGGTCCAGACAGCTTCTCGTTCCGCACCAACGATGGCGCGTTGCGCTCCGCCGCAGCCACAGTCAGTCTGTCGGTTGCCGCCGTCAACGATGCGCCCGTGGCTCGCAACGGCGAAACCGAGGTGGCCTGGCTGTTCACATCCTCTACGACGGGTCAGCTGCGAGCATCCGATGTTGAAGGGGACGCGTTGACATACCACTTGGTGTCGGCGCCCCGGTACGGAACTGTTGTCGTCAACGAAACTTCCGGCTCGTTCAGCTACACGCCGAATGCTGCGCCCAACCTGGGCTACCGTGACTCGTTTACGTTCAAGGTGAACGACGGCGAGTTGGACAGCAACGTGGCGCAGATGACGGTGCGGGCCGAGCGCTTGGTGTAGGGCTGGCCACTGCCGGCGGCCGGGCCAAGGGGGCCCGGCCGCCATTGGCGGTCCGCAGTTAGGGCAAGGGCAAAACGGGCCGTGCGGGTGGGCGCCGCATGGCTGAACGCATTGTGCGCATCGTCAAAGTAAGATTCTCCGACTCGCATCGACGGCCGGAGGCTCGTGCGGCGGTGGCAGCAGAGGCCAAGGCCGTCTTTCCAACGATTCCGGGTGTGGTGAGCTTTCGTGCGGGCGTTCCCACGGATCCCGAGGCCGATGTTGATGTGGTCTTGCTGGTCGGCTTCGCGCAGGAAGAGGATATTGAGCCGTACCGGGCGCACCCGATCCACGTGGCGTTCGTCGAGGACACCTTGAAGCCCCGCATGGAGCGGCTTGAAGCGGTAAACGTTCGGCTCGCCTAGTCGACGGATGCTTCGTAGATTCTGTAGGGCGCTTCCGTCATGCCTGTGGCTTCGTAGGCCCGCAGTGCCGCTTCGTTTTCTTTTTCCACATACAAGCGGATTTTAGCGACGTTACCCTCATCGCGCGCTGCGTGCCGCACTGCTTGGTACATGGCGGAGTAGACGCCGCGGCCGCGCTGTTCTTTGAGGACATAGACGCCTTGTATCCACCAGTACCAGGCATTGTTCCAGTCGCTCCATTCGTATGTGACAAACAGCGAGCCGACCGGCTGCCGGTCGATTTCCGCAATGAAGTAGCGGGCCTTGCCACTGCCCCCCAGGGCACTCTGGATGGCTTGGCGCAGGGTCGCGGGGTCGGGTTGGAGGCCTTCCGATTCAAGCGCTACGCCTTGGCTGAACTGGACGAGGGTATCCAGGTCGGCGGTTTGGCCCGGACGTACGGTGACCACGCGGGGGCCAGCCGGGCGGGGCTCTTGGCCGCTTGGGTCTTGGGTTATTCGCGCCGGGGGGCGGCGGCAATGGTTAGGACCGCGCTGACGGCCGCGAAAGCTGCCACGCCAAGAATCGTTGTGAGGGCGCTGGAATCCAGGCTTCCTGTGGCCAGTCGCGTGATGAGGTTTAGTGGGTCTCGCGGCAACAGGAGGCTTGCTGCGGCCACAATCATGACCAGCAGCGTGTAGACTACTTGCGCTTGGCCTTCTTGGCGCACCAGCATTGCGACCATGACGCCGAGGCAGGCCAGTCCTGTTGCGGCGATTGTTGCCGTGGCCAGCAGGGTTGGTATGTTGGCAATGGCGAGGCCGTTGAGTGCCAGCAGGCCGATCCATAGCAGCGCTTGAATGGGTACGAGCAGGATTGGTGTGGCCAGTTTGCCGATCATGATGGTGGTGATGCCGGCGGGGCTGGCGCGCAGTAGGCTGAGCGTGTTTTGTTGGAGTTCTTGGACAAACGAGTCGCTGGCCACGGCGCCGGCCAGGAAGACTGGTGTCAGGATCAGCAGGGGAACCAGGATGGAGTAGGCGAACACAACGTCGCTGCCCGGGCCTGGGCCTCCGTCGACGACGAGAATGTCTTGGCTCAATTGGCTCTGGCTGCTGAGCCGCAGGTCCTGTTCGTAGTTGACCAGGATTGCCTTTAATTGGTTGACCAGCAGGCTGGTCTGAAATTCCCCGTCTGGAACGACGAGCGTGATTCGCCGCGGTTCTTCCGGCGATTCGTGGGCGATGGCGGCGATGCTGCCTGCGTCGAAGGCATCGAGGGCTTGGTTGAAGTCCATGCGCTGGACGAGGATGTTGTCTTGGCTGGCGAGGTATTGGTCGAATCCGCCGGGGCCGACGTAGGCGACGGTGGCGGGGGGGTAGCCGGCCAAGCTGCCCGGGTCGTAGAGGCCGGACAGGCCCACCATTAGGAAGGCGCTGAAGGCTGCGATGAAGAATTGGACGCCCAGTAGTGTGACGATGGTTCGCTCGCGCAGCAGGTCGCCCAATTCCTTGCGCGCCAGCACTGCGATGCGTCGAAGGGCGCTCATACGACTCCTCCCAGGGCGAGAACGAAGATGGTGCCATTGTACGTGGCATGGAGCACCGTGGCTGCGAGCCACCCGACGGCGACGCGTCGCCCTCCCCGCCAGGCGTCGGCGCGGGCGAACAGGGCGGTGACGAAGACGGCAACAATGTGGAGGATGAGGGGCGCGAAGACCAGCAAGGGGTTGCCGGAGACGCCGAAGGTGACGAGGGCGTCGCGGCCCAGGGGCAGCAGGTCCAATCCGATGAGGCTCCACAGCAGCACGCCCTTTTCGCCGAGCGTGAAGCCGGCTCCGATGAGCGCCGCGATGGCCAGGGTGGCACGCACGCTGGTTGTTGGTTTACCCACGCTCTGGTCGGCTGTCTTGCGGGGCCGGCGGGTCAGGGCGGCGTACGCGATCAGTCCCTTGAGTGCCTCCTCAATGGCGGCACTACCCAGCAGGAAGGCCACGAAGGCGGCGCGCAGGTCGAGGCTGATGGCGAAGATCAACAGGAAGGCTTGCAGTGCCAGGGCGAAGGGAACGGCGAGTGCGCCGGCCACTAGGAGCCCGGGCGATCCACGCGCCAGCCGGCCGACGCCATCAACGACGCGCGAAAGCGGCGAAGCGGGGGCAAACAGGGATTCTTCCCGGTAGAGGGCACCGGCCACCAGCGCCAGCACAGTGGCGACCACGCTGAGGGGAAGCGTTGCATAGACCAACGAGGCGAATTCGACCGGTTCGCTGCGGATGGTTGCCGAGATGACGGCGACCGGGCTGAGAAACGCGATGGGGTGGATCTGGACAAAGATGGCGGGCAGAAACAGGAACGACGAGAACATCACGTTGGTCGCCACCAGGCTGGCCGTTAGCTCGCGAGGCCCTCGGGTGGTGACGCCCAACAGGATGGCGCTGGCCAAGGCGAAGGCAACGATGGACAGGGACGCGGCGAAGGCGAGGGCCGTGGCGCCGATGAGGACCGTGACGACGCCCGCGGTCGCCAAGGCGACGAGGAGGTAGGGCAGGGCCCGGCCGGCAACGATGGCCCAGCCGGGAACCGGCGCCGACAGGAGCGGCAATCCGCGGCCCCGGACGCGTTCTTGGTGCAGGCTTCCGGCTAGGGCCTGGGAGAGGAAGTTGAGGGGAATGAGGTATGCGAAGGTCAGCAGCAGGCTGCGCATGGGGAAGGGGGGTTCCACTTGATTGGGGGAGATGTCTGTGGTCGCCGTGGTTCCCGAGGCCAATTGCTCGGACGGAACAGGCTCCGCCGGGGCCTCAGACGGATCGGGCGTGGCGGGTGGCGCCGGGGGCGCAGGCGGCGCCGTGGTCAGTGGCGTGTACGCCCGCGACTTGTAGTACAGATCGACGCGGATGGGGAACGCCGCTGTTTGGTTGGCTTCCTGCCGCATGGCACCTTCCAGGTATGCTCGCACGGCACGCTCCACCGATTCGACAGCCGCCAGGCTCAAGTCGGCGTCCTGGTAGCTGATGGTGGTTCCCGAGATGACCAAGTCGGGCGTGCGCTTGGCTGCGCCCGGTGCAACGAGCTCGAAGTGCGCATCGGCAGCCAAAGCCGGGTAGAGCGGCGAATCGCGGTTGATCTCCACCACGAACAGACCCGCCTCGGGCTGGGTTCCGGTCTGCACGGCGTAGGGCCCCAGGGCCCCAATGGCCAAGGCAACCAATATCAGCAGCCCCAGCACGCGGGGATCGGCAACCGGCTGCAAGACTCGCCCCACTTCCTGACGAGCCACCCGGACCAGTTGCCGGAGGACCAATTCAGGCCTCCGTGACCCGACGCAGGATCTCATCCAGCCGGGGCGGCGCCGACTCCACCTCCAATACCGAACCGCCGGCGCCCCGCACCTGGGCCAGCGCACCTTCAACCGCCTGCATGGCGTCAAACTCAGCGATGTGAATGGGGCCCCGGGGCTGACTGCCTGCAAACGGCACCGTCGCACGCACATGGTACACGGTTTTGCCCCAGCGGGCGCGCAGGTCCTGCAACGTGCCCATGGCAACCGGCTCGCCTTGGTGCAACACCAGGATCGAATCGCACACCTCCTCCACCTGGGGCAAGTTGTGCGCCGACAACAAGACCGCACGCCCTGCGTCCGCTTGCTCCCGGATCAGGATCGCCAAGTCGTCAGCCGTGCCGGGGTCCAGCCCACTGGCCGGCTCATCCAGAATCAACACGTCGGGTTCATGCAAGAGCGCCCGCGCCACTGCCACCTTGCGCCGCATGCCCTTGCTCATGCGCCCCAGGGGCTTGCGCCAGTGCCGCTCCTCCAACCCCAGGCGACGCAGCAAAGCAATGGCCCGGGTGCGGGACTCTGCGCGACTCACATCGTACAGGGAGCCGAAGAACATGAGCACCGCCAACGGCGTCTGCTCCTCGTATAGGGGGGATTCCTCCGGCAGGTAGCCGATCCTGGCCCGTACGCGGGGCCGACTGGTCGGCTC
>JBFJVP010000141.1:0-7423 GCA_041624075.1 Thermoplasmatota archaeon
CACGAGGACGCTGCTGGCACCCACCTTGGTGAGTTCTTTCACGTCTGATTCAAGGCCCACTTCGAACAATAAGAGGATGACGCCGATGGTGGCCAAGGCTCCAATGATTTCGAGGCTGGCCAATTCCGCGCCGTGCTCAGAGAAGAAGCGGCCACCTTGTTCCAGTAGGGTTGCGTTTTCGCCGTGGTCGGCGTGGAGATCCTTCTCCAATGCGGCGGCATCCTGTTCCAATGCGAAGTCGGGTAAGCCCAGGAAGCCACCCAATAGGCTGGCGCCCAGCAGGATGCCGATGAGCAATTCACCGAGCACCGCGGGCTGCTTGAGTCGCTCGGCGAGTTCGCCTCCCAGCTTGGCGCCGACAATGATGATCAGGATGCTCAGCAGGATTGGTTCAGGTCCACCGGCCATGGTCCCGGCTGGGGACGCGGAACCCCTTCAAAAACAGCCGGCCCTAACAGCCATCGAAGCGGTTATGTAGGAGGCCTATCTGGCCGGCTCCAGTCCTCAGGCCCAAGCCGGGCTGGTGGTCTAGCGGCTAGGACAACGCCCTTACAAGGCGTCGATCGTCGGTTCAAATCCGACCCAGCCCATGACCTCCTCCCAATTTATTGCTATGCGGCAGATCGCTGGCGCGGCCTGCATGGCACCCTCACAGCCCCCTAGTGTAGTGGTCAATCATACGGGATTCTGGTTCCTGTGACAGCGGTTCGAATCCGCTGGGGGCTACTTTCTCCTCGCTGGCCAGCCAGCGGGACAAGAAGGCGCGACGGCGTTCGACGCGTCTCCCTTTGGCGCCTCGCGCCGCTTGGCCTTCAGCCAATGGCCACGCCCAGGCAGATGTGCCGGGGGGCCCTGGGCGAGCCGTTCAAGCCATCGGCGTTCCCATGGTTGCGGGTGGCACGCATCGATTCGTGGGCCATGCTCATTGGTGGGATGAAGTGTGGCTCGACTACGCTGTACCGCCACCTGGCGGCCCACCCGGAGATTGCAGGCAGCCGACCCAAGGAGCCCCAGTACCTGGCCATGCCGGCGGCTTGGCGCAAGGGACGCGCATGGTACGAGTCGTGCTTTGACTACGACGGCTCGCGCCACTGGTACGCCCTCGATGCTTCGGCTGCGTACTCCAACACCCACCGCTACCCCCATGTTCCGCAGCGCATGCGCCAATTGGGGGGCCACGTTCGCATCCTGTACGTGCTGCGCGATCCGCTTGAGCGCATGCGTTCCCACATCCTGCACGACGCCGCCACGCCATGGGGCGGGGACAGGCGCGGCGCGCAATCGCCGAGCTACGTGGAGGCATCCGACTACGCCGCCCACTTGGACGCGTACAGGGATCACTTTGACCGGCAAGACATCCACGTTTTGACACTGGATCAACTGGCAGCCAACCCGCAGCACAGTGTTGCCGAGGCCTGCCGGTTTCTCGGCCTGCAACCGGCCACGAAGATGGCGGGGCAAGAGCGATTCAACTCAAGTCCACCCAACTATCTCCAGACCAGGGCTTGGGTTCAAGGATTGTGGCGCGCCACGCCCGGCTACACGCTCCGACGCGTCCTGCGGTGGAGCACGCAGAGGGCCCGCCATACGCCGGCCCTGCGCCGTCTGCTGCTACGCGAAGGCCAACTGGTGCTTTCAACCGAATGGGAGAAGCGGTCCCGGGATGCCCTGACGCCGTCCATGCGGCGGCTGCAGCGCGACTGGGGCGTGGATGTCGGCGCGTGGGGTTTTCACGGCTAGCCCAAGCTGACCAGCACCAAAACGAACAAGCCAATGGCCAATGTCATGGCGACCGCGTAGACCGGCTTGTTCCAGGCCAGCACCTTGCGACCATCCAGGGGGCCCACCGGAACGAGGTTGAAGACAGCCAGGAGGGCGTTGACGAACGCGACGACGTAGAAGATGGTAGGCACCGGAGTGGGATTGGTGCCCTGGGTGAGCCAACTGACCAGCGCGCAGCCGCCGGCGATCGCGAGGTTGACGCCTGGGCCCACGATGCTGATGATACCGTTCTCCCGGGGCGTGACGCGGCCAAAGATGACCACGGCGCCAGGGGCCGCGAAAAGCAGCTTCAGGAAGGCTGCCACCAGCAGGCTGATGCCCAGGCCGCCGAACTGGGCACGGAATTCAGCCCAGTGGCCGTACCGCTGTGCTGCGATCTTGTGCGCCAACTCATGCAGCACGAAGCCGCTGGCGACGGCCAGGAAACTCGTCAACCCGACGGCCAATTGGGTCAGGCCGGCTTCTTGCACGGCCGCGAAGTTGCCACTTCCCAGCACGAACCACAACGCCAGCGACAGGATGACGACTGCCGCCCCGAGGTGAAGGAGCTCCGTGGGACTGTAAGTGATACGGGGGCGACCGCCAGCGGGCTCATCCTGTTCGAGCCATGGATTGTAATTGACAGGCCCCGGGGCCATCAGGTGCCTCCAAACAGGCTCCCGAAGATTTTGCCGCCCGCGATGTAGGTGCCGGCGACGCTGCCAAGGTTCGCCAGTGCGGTGACGAGCAGAACGCGCACCACGCCGTTGCGCCAGAAGTCGCGGAACGTCTCGATTTGCTTGATGGCCTCGAAATCGGCCACGCGCGGCGTTCGCACCTTCGCTTCGGTGAGCCCCGCAAACCAGCCGGCGGCCAACGTCGGGTTGACGCTGGTAATGGGTGCCGCGATGAATGCCACGATGATGCTGGCGATGTGGCCCCCGGCCAAGGCGGCTCCCAACGCGGAGAGCGCGCCATTGATGAGGATCCAGGCAAGCACCGCGTCCTTGAGGGCCTCCCAGTCGCCCTGGTATGCCATGTACCCAATGGCGCCAATGATGGCCAATGGAATCAACACGCCAATCAGCTTGCCGACACTGAACCGCTTTTCCGGCAGGGCGTCCAGTTCGGCTCGGTCCTGCAGGTTGGAGGTGTCGGCCAAGTGGCGCTTGATGCCTGGCGTGTGGCCGGCACCCACAACGGCGACCACGGAGCGGCCCAGGCGGTCCTGCTCGTCGATGTGGCTGGCCATGTAGGTGTCCCGCTCATCGATGAGCGCCGTCTTCACACTGGGCGCGAAGCGGGCGAATTCCTCGGTCATCTGGGTGATGGCGTCGGTCTCCAGCAACTGGTCAACATCGAACTCCTCGTCGTCGTCGGCGCTGGGCGTCAGCAAGTCCACCCAGACGTTCCAGAACAGCCGCAGCTT
Source organism: Thermoplasmatota archaeon (assembly GCA_041624075.1). Taxonomy (GTDB): domain Archaea; phylum Thermoplasmatota; class E2; order JACPAO01; family JAHFTW01; genus JBFJVP01. Next base: position 3,191 of record JBFJVP010000141.1, read on the forward strand.
GCTCCAAAAGCCCATGGACGAGAAGCCCCGGCGCAGTGTGACGCCCACGTCGCGATCAATCAGGACCACTTCGGCGCCGATCTCTTCTGCCACCTGGATGGCCCGGATCATCTCGCTGCCTGGAGCAACACCTGTCTCGCGGCCCATGCGGGCCTGCATCGATGCGAGGTAGAGCTGTAGGAGAAACAGGTGCTGCTTTTTCTCCTTCAGCACCTGAATAATGTCTGTATTCTTCCACGCGTCGGGGTCCCGCAGCGCCTCGAAGCGCTTGGAGTCCAATTCGACGAGAACTGCCGTGGGCTTGCGGGTCCGAATGGTTTGCTCAACTTCGGCCACGCTTGTGGCAGAAATGTGGGCCGTACCCACCACCACGATGCCTGGACGCACCTCTTCAATCACGACTGCCACCAAAAATGCCGAACCGGCTGGCGGCCGACTCGGCCCGCCATACTTGTGCCTTTTGACCGAGTGACACGAGCCAACGGAGGCGGTGAACCGTGCCTGGAGCCTCGCATCCAAAGCCCCCCATGGAACGGCTGGCCGGGTTGAAAAGCCTCCGCACTCCCGCCCAAACAGCCGCTCCTGGCGCCGTGCGACGGTGCGCCGGCCGGGCGATGGCGGCGCCGCCAGGCTGCCGAGTCCACCGTGAACCCTTTATCCCGCCGCCGCTCGTCGCCGGCCCATCATGGGCGCCATTATCGTGACGGGCATTCCTGGCGTGGGAAAGACCACGGTCATGAACGCGGCCGCAGAGCACGCCAACCGTACGATCGTCGTGTACGGAACCGTCATGTTCGAGGAGGCACAAGCCAAGGGCTTGGTTGAGCACCGGGACGAGATGCGGGGATTGGAGCCTGCCGTCCAGAAGGACATCCAGAAGGCAGCCGCCAAGACCATGGCCGCCATGGGCGACATCATCGTGGACACCCACTGTTCCATCAAGACGCCCCGAGGCTACCTGCCTGGGCTGCCGGCTTGGGTGCTTGAAGCCCTGATGCCGGAGGCCATCGTGCTGGTGGAGGCGGACGCCAAGGAGATCAAGGGCCGGCGCGAGAGCGACGAGACCCGCAAGCGCGACGCCGATGCGGTTGAAGCCATCGAGGAGCATCAAGAGGTCAACCGCCGCTTCGCCGCAGCCTACGCAACCCTGACGGGCGCCACGGTTCACACCGTTTACAACCACGACGGCATGGTCGATGAAGCCATCAAACAGATCATGCCGGTGGTGGCGTAATGGCCAAGGCAGGTGCAGGCGACGCGCCCCGCAAGAGCAGCTTCACCACGCTGCTCATGGTGTTCCTGGTCCTGATGATCCTGTTCGACCCCAACCTGCGGGCCCTGACGGGCAAGCTGGTGGGCAGCATCCTGGAGCCCTTGATCGGCTTTGACGGCAACTACCCGGTCCTGACGGTGGTCATCGCCGGCAGCTTGATGGTCGCCCTCACCACCTTGGTGCGCCACTTCACGACCGATTGGCTCAACATGGCGCGCACCCAGGCCTACATGCGCAGCTTCCAGAAGGAGTTCGGAGCCGCGCGCAAGGAGAACAACACGTTCAAGATGAAGGCCCTGCAGGACAAGCAGCCCGAGGTCTTGGCCAAGCAGCAGGAGATGTCGACCAAGCAACTCAAGACGATGCCGCTTACCATGGTCATCGTGATTCCACTGTTTGCATGGCTCTTCGAGTTCGTGAGCAACCTGGACTACTGGTTCTACAGCGTTCCATGGAACCCTACCATTGACATGTTTGGCAACAACGGCATCATCTTCGGCTCCAGTGTGTTTCCCCACTGGATCCTGTTATACATGGTGGTGAGCATTCCCTTTGGCGCGCTGCTGCAGAAGGCCATGAAGTTCCTGTCCTGGAAGGAGCGCTGGCAGGGTCGCCACCCCGAGGTTCACGAGGCCTAGTTTGCCATCCGTGTTGCGGCCAAGCCTCACTGTGGGAGGCCTTCCGGGAACGGGCACAAGCACCTTGTGTCGCTTGTTGCAGGACGCCCTGGGACTGCCCTACACGTACGCGGGGCAGATCTTTCGCGACGAGGCGGCACGCCGGGGCATGAGCCTGGCGGATTTCGGCCGCCTGTGCCAGCAGGACCCCTCCGTCGACAAGGGCCTGGATGCCCAACAAGTGGAACTGCTTCGTGCCGGCAGCCTGATTCTGGAGGGTCGACTGTCGGGTTGGCTGGCCCACGCCAACGACGTGCCCGCGCTGAAAGTGTGGGTGGTCTGCGATGACGACGAGCGGGCCCGCCGGGTCACCGAACGGGATGGCGGCGACGTCGAGCACCAGCGCCACGCCATGCTGGAACGCGAGGTCAGCGAGGCGGACCGCTACCGGCGCTACTACGGCGTGGATCTGGCCGACCATTCGTTCTACGACCTGGTGTTGGACTCCACGCACCTGTTGCCAGCCCAGTTGGCGCAGCGCGTCATCGCAGCGTGGCGGGACCACTTGGCCGGCCCGCGCCCTTAAAACGGGACCCCGGCGTGGCCGCGTCCGTGCCCCAGCGCTCAGGACTCCTGCCGGCCGAGCGGCCCCGCAAGCGCATCGTGCGCATGGCGAGCGCAACCGACCCCAATCACGGCAAGAAGCCCGGTGAGCGCAGCGTGGAGGAGCTGCTGGCCTGCGGCGTCGTTCCCCTCGACAAGCCGCCGGGGCCCAGCAGCCACCAAGTGGCCGCATGGATGAAGGGAGCCCTGCAGATCGATGCCGTCGGACACGGCGGCACATTGGACCCCAAGGTAACCGGCGCCCTGCCCGTCACCATTGGCACCGGCACGAAGGTCGTCCAGAGCCTGCTTGAATCCGGCAAGGAGTACGTGGCCGTGCTGCGCCTTCACGAGGACCGCAGCGAGGCACAAGTGCGCAAGGTGGCCGAGGGCTTCACAGGCAAGATCCAGCAGACGCCACCCGTTCGCTCCGCCGTCAAGCGCCGGGCCCGCATCCGCCGCGTCTACTACCTCGATGTCCTGGAGGTCTCCGGCCGCGACGTGCTGTTCCGGGTCGGCTGCCAGGCGGGCACCTACATTCGCAACCTCTGTGTCGACATGGCCAAGGCTCTGGGTACACGGGGCCACATGCAGGAGCTGCGCCGCACGCGCACCGGCCTCTTCCGCGAGGAGGACTTGGTTACCCTGCACGACGTGCTCGACGCCCGCATCCACTGGCAAGAAACCGGTGACGAGGCGCCCCTGCGCCGCTGCGTGCTGCCCATCGAGCGCGTCACGGAGCACCTGGACTCCATCGTGCTGCGCGACTCCGCCGTGGGGGCCATCTGCCATGGCGCACCCCTGGGCGTCATGGGCATCGCCAGCATGGACGCCGGAATCGAAGCGGGCCAAATGGTCGCCCTCATGACCCTCAAGGGAGAACTGGTCGGCTTGGGTGAGGCGGACATGACCAGCCGCCAAATGGCGCAACTCGAACGCGGCATCGCCGCGCGGGCCACAAGGATTGTCATGCCCAAGGGCACATATCCCAAAGTGTGGAAGCGGAAGGCGCCGGCTTGAGCGCGTGGGACATCACCACGCATCTCGCTCCCGCCGCCGAATGGCTGGACTACCCCAACAAGCACCTCATCAGTTGGGGCTGCGCGCTGCTGATCGCGCTTGCCTTGCTGCTGCGCCGGTGGCCGATCCACCGCGCCCTCGGCTTGGCGCTCATGGCAACGCCGCTTCTGTTCACGTTTTGGAACATCATCGACTCCATCGAGGTGCTGCGCGACCCCGACAGCAAGCTGATCCCCTACACCCAGTACCAGTTGTCCAGGGTTTACACGTTCAAGCTGCTGCGGGACATCGGCTACGTTGGCGCTGGCTTCCTCCTGTTCACCAGTGGCGGCCGACTGGCCAATCTGATGGCGTTGTCGCCTCGCGCCCTGGCGGCCCGGCTGCGGGACGTCGGTTTTCCCACGGGCAATCGATCCGAGGCCGCCTCCCTGCGCGCGGGCCTCCTCTTCTTCCCCGCATTCCTCGCCACGGCTTGGCTTGTCAACGTCCTCCTGTACAGTAGCGATGCCCTCGTCAATGGGGACGAGAAGTCGGTTTGGAACAACATGAACCCCTACGCCACCATCATGCTGGCGCTGGCAGCGGGCTTCGGCGAGGAACTGGTGTACCGAGGCGTCCTTCAAACCGGCCTTGTGCGCCTGCTGCCCACGGGTCGCGCCGGCCTAACCACCGCCATCGTGCTGCAAGCCATCTTCTTCGGCTTCGCCCACGGCGGCTACG
>JBFJVP010000142.1:0-7386 GCA_041624075.1 Thermoplasmatota archaeon
CAGCTCCCAGACCTGTGCATACGCATTGCGAAAATCGGCGTCCTGGAGTGCCGTCAGGACTTGGAGTGCCGCGCTGTCCTCTCTCTGGCGCCGGTGCAGCATGAACTGGTAGCCGGCAAAAATGGCGCCGCCGATGAGCGCGAACTGGCCAAAGAATTGAACATAAGGAAGATATTCTGGGATCATCCGGCGGCACCACCTGCCGGTCTGGCCTTATGAAATTAACCGCAGGGCGGGGGCTTCACGTGCGGAGCAAGAGGTAGGCCAGCCGGGTGTTGGCTCCGATACTCAGCGTCATCAGGGCCACGCCGGCAGCCATGCCGGCATACGCCCATTCCGGCCGGTGCAAGAGGGGTTGCGTCACGGCCAGGAGAATGACCGATGCAACGATGGTCAGTGTGGTCATCCAGAGAGCCTGAGTGAGTGCGCCGATCACCTTGCGCCGGTAGGCAAGCGCGTGGTCGAGTTGGGTGCGCTCTCGAGGGGCGGCCTCCGCGGCTCCGGCTGCATCCAAGTGGGCCAGGATGGCAGCGCGCTTGGCGCCGCCGAACATGTGGCCGGCCGCAGCCCTCGCGTCGGGCGACATGGCGGGCAGCTTGGCAAGCACCAATTCGCCTTGCTGCTGGATCTGGCGCTGCACGGCGCCGACCCGAAACAGGGCGAAGGCTGCAATGACGGCGATCAGGGCTGCCAACACCTGCGGTATGGTACTGAGCGTGTAGTGGTACGTGTCCTCCAGCATGGCCTCACGTGCATTTCGGCCGGCGCGCTTGGCGTTGCCGGCTCCAGGCGGCCACCGATGGCGCGGCCCCCAGCCAGGCCCACTGCCCGTTATTGCTCGACCGAAGCCTGGGGGTTCTGACTGCGAATCATGCCTTCAAGGAACAACTCGCCCGCCTTGTAGCTGGAGCGCACCAGCGGGCCGGAGGCGACGTACCGGAAGCCCATGTCTTCAGCGATCTTCTGGTACTCGGCAAAAGCGTCGGGGTGGACGTACTCCACCACGGGCAAGTGGCGCTTCTCCCGCGTGGGCCGCAGGTACTGGCCAAACGTCACCACATCGCAATCCACGGCGCGCAGGTCCTCCAGCGTCTGGATGACTTCCTCCTTGGTTTCGCCCAGTCCCAGCATGATGCTGGTCTTGGTGGTGCGGTCGCTGAGCTTCTTGTACGCAGCCAGCACCGCGAGGCTCTGGTCGTAGTCGGCGCGCCGATCCCGAACGCTGGGGCTGAGCCTTCGGACGGTTTCCACGTTGTGCGCCAGCACGTCAGCGCCGGATGCAACCACCCGGGCCAAGGCCGACTCGTCACCCTGGAAGTCCGGTGTGAGGACCTCAACGAGCAGATCGGGGTGATCGGCCTTCATTTGCTCGACCACGCGGGCAAAGTGGTCTGCTCCGCCGTCGTGGAGGTCGTCCCGGTCCACACTGGTCAATACGACGTAGCCGGCCTGCATCAGGCCAACCGTTTGGCTGGCCTTGTGGGGCTCGTCTGGATCGAGGGGTTTGGGGGCTCCGGTGGCGACGGAGCAGAACCGGCAGCCCCGCGTGCACGTGTCCCCCATGATCATAATGGTCGCCGTGCCGACGCCTCGGTCGCCGCCGCCCCAGCACTCTGCCAGGTTGGGGCAACGCGCCTCTTCACAAACGGTCGCGAGGCCCCGTTGACGCAGGCTGCCCTTGAGCTCCTTGTAGGAGTCGCCTGCCGGCGCGCGAACCTTGAACCAATCGGGGAGGCGGGGCGTTCCTGATGGCGTGGTTCCCGGTGAACCCTTGGGCGCCATGGGGATCGACGGGAGTCCGGTCACGCAGCGCGTCGAGTCCCACTCAAGCATAAGCATTGGGGCGTGAGGTGCATGGGCTCCTGGGTGCGTCGTGGCCGAAGAGCCAATGCTCGGCAGCGTCAATAAAATACCTTATTTTGTGCACGACAAACAATTTGACAATTTCTCCGCTTGCCTGCCCTTGGGCGCCTGCCCCTTCCAGTGCTGGTGGGGCTGGGCAAGGAGGTCGTGCCGGAGTTGCTGGTTGCCGACCTAGACAAACATTGCGATCTGGCTTCAGCGGGCCAAATCGGGCGGATCCTCCGAGGCGATGGGGATGACTCCCAAGGTTTTCGGTTGTGCAACCAAAGGCTTGCATGGTTCTTCATGGCATGTGTATGCCTGGATTCTCGCGCGCATCAATCTATACGCGCACGCGCCAGATATAAGCCCAACATTTGGCCGCCTAGAATCATATAATGAATTCGTTGCACCAGGGCAAGCCTTTTGTCCAAAACCCCTCGTCCCCGATCTGGACTTGGAGGGTCGGTACACGAAACCGGCCGGGTGGTGGTAAATCTACTCCAACCCTAGCGCATGCTGGGTGGTGGCGGATCGGTACCCCGGCCCCCCGGGTCTTGTAAGGTGAAAAAATGCGAAACACACTACTTGTCGCCGCCACGTTCAGCCTGCTCGCCATGGGCGTTGCCCCTACCGCCCAGGCTGGCGCCATGGCCAACACGTTTGACAGCGCCGCTGACTGGTCCATTGACGTAACCATCGCCGACATGAACGCCCCCAGCACCGCTGAGATGTTCGACTCCGACTTCGCCGTCGTCAACCCCTGCAACCAGAACAACCCCTTCGGTGGCGGCCTGCTGGGTGCCGTTGGTGACCTCGCTGTTGGTACGTTCAACCCCACCTGCAGCACCGCCCTCGTGGTTGCCGGCATCGTTGTCGGCCTCGCCCTCGTGATCGTTGACCTGGCCACCAAGACCATCGACATCGTCGTCGCCATCGCGGTTGACCTGGCTGTCCAGTACGCCAACGCCGCCATCGCCCTGGCCAACGCCATCATCGACATCCTGATCGGCCTCGTTCAGCCCGTCGTCTACTTCGTGGACGCCGTCGTGGTTGCTACCTGCACCGCGCTGACCGGCAACCCCAACTGCATCTAAGGCAGTTGCATTCATTCTTCCTTTCTTCCTTACTTTTCCTGTCTCTGTTGAGACATACTTCATGGTGGTACTCTTATGAAATTCACTGTCCTTTCCGTCGGCGCCCTTCTGGTCGCCATCACCGCTAGCCCCATTGTCTCCGCTGGCACCCTGAGCGACACCTGGCAGGTCAGCCTCCAAGGCCTCGATGGCCTCGACAGCGCCGTCCAGATCGACGACGGGATCTACTGGGACATTCGCGCTGACGGCACGCCCCAACCGGTCGTCATCGCCGACCCCTGTCACCTGACCAACCCCTTCTCGGGCGGCCTGCTGGGCGCCGTCGGTGACGCCGCCGTTGGCACCTACAACCCCACCTGCTCGGTGGTCTTCCAGGTCGCTGGCATTATCGTGACGCTCGTTGGCGTCGTTCTGGAAGCGGCCCTTGGAGCCATCTTCCTCATCACGGACATCGTGGTGACGCTGGCTGGCGAAGTGGTCGATGCAGGCGTTGACCTCGTCCTAGCCCTCGTCGACCTGATCATTGGCATGGTCGACCCTGTCGTGCAGTTCGTGGACGCCGTCATCGTCGCCACCTGCACCGCTCTGACGGGCTCCCCCGACTGCGGCCTCGGCAACCCGGCCACCATCCTGGCCCAGGTCTGCACGCTGGTTACCGGCAACCCCAACTGCGACTACAACCCCCAGCCCTACAGCCTGCGCGTCATCTGCTACAAGCTGACCGGCAGCTACTCGTGCCACCTGGACGAGTTCGTCATCCAGCAGCCGGTCATCTACCTGCCCCAGCTCCAGTTGGACGCTGACGGCTCCTGCCTGACGTGCTAAAACGGTTGCAACAACCAACCCCTCTTTCTTCTCTTTCCTTATCCCCAACTTGAGGTGATCCGATGCGCACCAACTTCGTCTTCGCATGCCTGTGCCTTGTCGCGTTGTCCGTTCCGGCTAGCGCTGGCCCCGCCACGACTGCGGTTGAAGTGACCAGCAACCATGTTGCCGCGCGCACGAATTGCGAACTGGATCGCCCGCAGGAAGCACCGTTCCAACTGCTGCTACGAGGGCAAGCAGTCGCCATTTCGTTTTCATCGCTTGAGGATGCGTGTGGGCCCACCACCGATGCACAGTCGCTGACCTTCGACCAAACGGTGAGCGCAGCCAGTCTTCTGGATGCGCACATGGCCGGTTACGCGGCGGATGTGCTGGGTGCCTGCCAGGCTTCGGTCTGCTCGGTGCCTGTCATGGTGCGCCATGCGGTCGTGCAGCCCTCCGACGCCAGCTATGCTGCAACCAGCACGTTCGTCGAGGATGCCCGGGAGGCCGGGTGCGTGGCCCTTGTGGGCCATGAGTCGTGCGACCCCTTTGCGTCCTAGACGACGCCGCTGGCCCACTGCTGCGCGGGTCTTTCCTGTGGGTGCCGCGGGTCCGTGCTCCAACCACCTTTTCCCCCGTTTTCTAAAGCTAATGAATAAACTAATTGAGGGGGAACCTATTGGGGGTTTTTGGCTGGAAGCTCCGCCCGGAGCATCGCCATGAGGTATGGAGCATGAAACCAATCCCCTTGATGTGCATCGTTAGTACACTGAGCTTGCTGGGCGCGGCATGCGCCTCGGCAGCGGCACCCGAACCCGTGGCCGTCCCATTTGCCATTCCCCCCGAGGTCAACCAACTCGTCAATCTAATCGCCAACGAAACCAACGAGTTGGTAGCCACGATCCAAGCACTGCTGGTCCAGTGCGCCTCCTTGGAATGTGGCCCTGACGGCGGCGCCGTTAACGCCGTGGTCACAGCGATCATAGCCCTCCTAGCCTCGGGCATAGCCGCAGTGTACGCCTACCTCGCCGACCTCATGGCAATCCTGGTCGATGCAATGCTCGACGTCGTGAACACGCTGAACGCCCTCGTGGCCGCCCTTAACGCAATCATCGGCGACATCATCGACTTCATCGTTGCCACCATCATCCCGCTGTTCAACTGCGCAGGCAGCTGCGTCCCTGACCTCATTCCCGTGATGAACGAGCTCGTAGCCAGCGTCGCGCACACCGTCAACGAAGTGGTCGGGTTCCTTCTGGCGACGCTCGATGCAGCCCTTACACTCGTCCACGGCTACGTCGATGACACCATGGCCACCGTGAACGTCATCCTGGTGGCCATCACGGCCATCGCCGACGATTTGGTTGCCCTTGCCAATCAGATCGTCAACGAGCTCGTGCATGCCTGCGGCTGCCAAACCATCCCCCCCGCTGCCGTCAGTGCCCTCGAAGCAGCCACGGCAGCTTTCGTCGACAGGATGGAGGCGGCTGTCGACCGGTTCCTTTGCGACATTGGCGCTTGCTGAACCGGCCCGCTCCGCCAGGCGCCCGACGACTTCACGCGTGAAGCGGCCCTGTTACGCGCCCTCGGCCCCCTCCACCACCTCCAAGCACCAGGCACCGGTCTTCCCAACCCTTAAGAGAAGTCTCCGCTGGTCGGCGAATCCGTGAGCCTCCGCGTCGCCGTGCTCCTCAAGGACCGCTGCCAGCCCCGCAAGTGCAACCAGGAGTGCATCAAGTTCTGCCCTCCGGTGCGCAGTGGTGTCACGGAGACCATCTACATGGGCGACCAGGGCAAGCCCATCGTCAGCGAAGAACTGTGCATCGGCTGCGGCATTTGCGTCAACAAGTGCCCCTTCGACGCGCTTCGAATCATCGGCTTGCCCGAAGAACTCAAGGAAGACCTCGTCCAGCGTTACGGAAAGAACGGCTTCCAGTTGTTCCGCTTGCCCGTGCCGCGCCAAGGTGCCGCCACGGGCATCCTGGGCCCCAACGGAATCGGCAAGACCACTTCGATCCGCATCCTCAGCGGCGAGGAGATCCCCAACCTCGGCGAATGGGAAAAGGACGCCGCGTGGAGCGCCGTGGTCGAACGCTTCCGCGGCACCGAGGTGGGCGACTACCTGCGCACCGTGGCCTCCGAAGGCGTCAAGGTGGCCGTCAAGCCACAGTACGTCGACCAATTGCCCAAGGTGTTTGACGGCACCGTGGAGGAGCTGCTTCGCAAAGCCGACCGCGACGGCCGCTGGGACGTCGTTATTCCCAAGATCAACATCGACCACGTGCTGGGCCGCAACATCAGCCAGGTCTCCGGGGGCGAGTTGCAGCGCATCGCCATCGCGGCCACGCTGCTGAAGGACGCAGACGTCTACTTCTTCGACGAGCCCAGCAGCTACCTCGACATCCATGAACGCATGCGCATCGCCCGCGTCATCCAGGACTTGGCGGAAACCAAGCGCGTACTGGTGGTCGAGCACGACCTGGCCATTCTGGACTTCCTGTGCGACCAGGTTCACCTGGCCTACGGCACCGAGGGCGCCTACGGTGTCATCACCCCTGCCCGGCCCGTGCGCCACGCGATCAACACCTACCTGTCCGGCTACCTGCCCGAGGAGAACATCCGCATCCGTGACGAGGAGATCACGTTCGAGGCGAAGCCGCCCCGCAGTCATGCGGAGATGGTGGAACTGCTGACATTCCCTCGCCTCAAAAAGGACCTGGGCTCGTTCACAATCGAATGCGAACCAGGCAAGATCCACATGGGCGAAGTCGTCGGCGTGGTCGGCAGCAACGGCACCGGCAAGACAACGTTTGTCAAGATGCTGGCCAACGTGGTGAAACCGGATGAAGGCGAACTCGAGAACGACGTGCGGGTTTCCTACAAGCCCCAGTACGTCAAGGGTGACTTCGACGGCACCCTGCGGGAATTGCTGCTAAGCCAGGCGCCCGAACTGTTGCAAAGCGGCTTCGCCAAGGCCGAGATTGCCCGGCCCCTCAACTTGGCCGCCCTCATGGAGAAGCAAGTCAAGCGCATGTCCGGTGGCGAACTCCAGCGCGTCGCCGTGGCCTTGTGCCTGACGCGTGACGCCGACATCTACCTGCTCGATGAACCCAGCGCGTACCTGGATGCCAACCAACGCATCGTTTGCGCCAAGACGGTACGGCGCGTCATGGAGAAGAAGGGCCGCAGCGCCTTGATCGTGGACCACGATGTGTACTTCATCGACTTGGTCTCGGACAGCCTCATGGTCTTCGGTGGCGAACCCGGCATCGCGGGCAAGGCGACCGGCCCCTACGACTTGCGTTCTGGCATGAACCGGTTCCTAGCCGGCGTGGACGTCACGTTCCGCCGGGACAACGAAACCAAGCGGCCCCGGATCAACAAGCCAGGAAGCCGCCTCGACCGGCAACAGCGGGCAGCAGGCGAATACTACTACGCGGCCGAAGAAAAATAGTCGCTCCTCCTGCCCTGGGGCTCGTGCCTACTCGGCGCAAGTTCAACGCCTCGCCAATGCGTTGCGCGCGCTGCGGGCGCGCCGGGGGCATCGGGCAACAACGCTCAAGTGGCAGTTCGTCTCCGGACCATCCATGAACGATCGAGCCATTGGCGTCGTGGCGATCCTGATTGTACTCATGCTTGG
>JBFJVP010000143.1:0-7374 GCA_041624075.1 Thermoplasmatota archaeon
GCGGCTTGATGATCAGGGGCACCAAGGGTCCGAAAAACGGCAAGATCGACAGATACGGCCACATGGACCTCTTCATCGGCCGTGACCCGTGGACGGACGTATTCGAGCCGATCCTCGAAGAGCTCGAGCGTGGGGACAGAGTCGCGGCGTATCTGCGTAATCGGGACGGCGGCTTGCTCCAAAAGACGCCCGATGCCGCGTGGACGATCCCGGCGATACGGCCTGAGGGTTCCCCCTCGACAACCTGAGGAGATGACATGAGCGAAAGCCAGCAAAGCTCCGCGGCGGAGGTTTCGTTGAAGGTCGTCAAGCCCTTCTTGGATCTCGTCAGAGGCATCGTGTTCGTGATCGGCACGATCGTCCTTTGGGTGGTGTTCGGCGTCCTGACGAGGGCGCTCGGCATCGGACTCTTCTTCGGCCCTGCGAGCGTGGCAGGCGGCGGTGGGACGCTGCGACCGAACGCCTCAAGTCCGAACCCCAGGCTCCTTGCGCCGGTCATGCACGTCATCGTTGCCGGTGCGGGCGAGGTGGGCTACAACGTCGCCCGGTCCCTTTACGAGGAGGGGCACGACATTGCGGTGATCGAGCCTGCAGGAGAGCGCTTCGAGCGCTTGCAGGATCTGGACGTCATCGCCGTTGAGGGCAACGCCGCCAGCCGCAAGAAGCTCCTGGAAGCAGGCGTCGAGAAGGCTGACCTCTTCCTGGCCTGTACGGGCTTTGACGAGATCAACATGATCAGCGCGGCACTGGCCAAGACCTACGGCTGTCGCAGCCTGGCCCGCATCAACTCCATCGACTACCTTGATCAGCCGTACTCCAGCGAGTACGAATCGATGGGCATTGACATGGCCATCTGCCCCGAACTGGTGGCCGCCATCCGGATCGGCCGCCTGCTGGCCCAGCCAAGCCTCGTTACGGCCGAGGTCTTCAGCCACGGCAAGGTGTTCGTGGCCGAAGGCCGCGTGGTCGACGATGCCTTCGTGGTGGGCAAGCGCGTGGCAGACGTGGAGCCCCCGGAGGGGTTCAACTTGGTCGCCATCTACCGCGCCGACGACATCATCATCCCCCGAGGCAGCACCGTCTTCGAAGCCCAGGACCGGCTCCTCATGGCCCTCACATCACTGGATGTCCTCAAGGACGTGGAGTCCTACATCGGCAAGGCCAAGCAATTGGAGCCCGAACGGGAAATCCGCCGCGTGATGATCGGCGGCGCCACCCGCGTCGGCGTCCACCTGGCTCGCCTGCTGGAAAACAAGCGAGATGTCATCCTCGTGGAGCGGGATCCGGTGCGCTGCGAGCGTGCCGGCGAGCAACTGCACCGCGCCCTGGTGGTCCACGGCGACGTGACGGACCGGCACCTGCTGATCCAGGAGAACGTGGACACGTTCGATGCCTTCATCGGCGCGGACAAATTGGAGGAATACAACGTCCTTTCAGCGTTGATTGCCAAGCAGTTGGGCGTTCGCAAGACGGTGGCGCTCATCAACCAGCCCGAGCTCAAACCACTGGTCGAGACGCTTGGCATCGACTTGGCCGTGGCACCCCGATTGAGCACGGTGGGTGCATTACTGAAGGCGGCTCACCAGGAAGCCGAGGACCTGAGCCTGCTCCATCAAGGAGAGGCGCAAGTGATCGAGATTCGCGTGGGCGTGAACTCACCCATTGCGGGCAAGCGCATCAAGCGCGCCCACCTGCCCGAGCACTCCATCATCGGCGCAATCGTGCGCGGCGACGACGTCATCATCCCTCGCGGCGAGGACCGCATCGAGGAAGGTGACACGTTGATCGTCTTCGCCCTGACTGACGCCTTGGCCAAGCTGGAGCGGCTGTTTTGATGCGCGTGGTGCGCGTTGCTCACCTGTTGGCCTCGTCGCTCCGCCTGCTCGGCGTTTCCATGTTGGTCCCCGTCATCGTGGCCCTGGCGTACGAGCCCTCAGACTTTCGGGTCCTGGGCTTGCCAGTTGCCCGCAACGCGGTGTGGTTTGGTGCCCTGGCCGCTGCCACGGCTTGCCTGGGCCAGGCCGTCCGCATGCTGCTGGCGCCGCGCTTGCGCCGGGACATGCGCGACCGTGACCTCTACCTGGCCGTGGGCCTCGGCTGGCCGGTGGCTGCCCTGGTGGCGGCGCTGGGCCTGTACGGAACAGGCGCCTATCCCTCCTTCGTGGATGCCTTCTTCGAGGCGATGAGTGGCGCCACCGCGACTGGCTCATCTGTGTTGGTTTTTCCGGAGACGGCACCAGAGAGTGTTCTGGCGTGGCGGGCGACGCTGCAGTTCCTGGGTGGTTTCGCGTTCCTGGTCCTGTTGACGGCCGTGCTTGCACGGGTTACGCATGGCGGCGCCCAAACCGTACTGCCGGAGGCGCCCGGCATGTCGTCCAGCCAGATGCGCCCTCGGCTGTTTCAAACGGCCGCCGTGATGGGTCGCATCTACGTCCTTTTTGCAGCCATCGTGGCGGTCTTCCTCGTGGCCATCCTGCGCCGTGACGGAGCGCCGTGGAGCGAGGCTGCCTTGCATGGGACCCTGCAAGCGACATCCGCCATCTCGGCGGGCGGCTTCACATCCCATTCCGGGGGCATCGGATACTATGGTTCTGTCGCCATGGAGGTGGTGTTGATCGTCGCCATGCTGGCGGCCGGAACCAGCTTTGCACTCCATGCCCACCTGCTGCGCGGCAACGCGGGGCGCATGTGGCGCGACGCCGAGTGGCGGTGGTATGTGATCCTCTTTGGCAGCTTCTCGCTGGCAACCGCCATCCTCCTGGTGGCTGGGGGCCGTGGAGTGGGGGAGGCGCTCCGTGGTGGCAGCTTCGCGGTGGCATCCGTTCTCAGCACCACTGGCTTTGCCAACCAGGATTACGGTTTGTGGCCGGAAACGGCCCGCCTCTTGCTGGTGGCGGGCGTGTTCGTTGGTGCCACGGCTGGGTCGACTGGCGGTGGAATGAAGCTGTTCCGGGTCCTTCTACTGACCAAGGTGGTGTTTCGTGAGTTTCGAAAGCTGCGCCACCCCCGTGCCGTGATCCCGCTGCGCCACGGCGGACGCGTCATGAAGGAGGAGACGCTCATGGCGGCGGTCACCTTCGTGTTCGCTTACCTGACGGTTTGGTTGCTGGGCTTTTTCCTGTTGCTGGCCCTTGAACCACAACTTGGCCTGGTGGCCGGCGGAAGTGCCAGTGCTTCGGCCCTCGGCAACGCCAACTTGGCCCTGGGCGCCCTGTCGGAGGGAGACGGGTACCTTGTCCTCAAGGCGCCAAGCAAGTTGCTGCTGGCGGCCTTGATGTGGATTGGTCGCGTGGAGATCTTTGCGGCCCTGGTGGTCTTCCACCCCCGTTCGTGGACCCGCTAGGTTGGGGTTCCCTTCAAGACAGGGCCCTGCGTGGGCGACGCATGGGCGCAACCACCGTTGCCGAATGCCAAGCCGTCGCCGAAGGTGTGGCGGCGGCGGTGCGCAAGGGTCTGGTGCGGGACAAGGAGTCGCTGCACAAGGCCAAGCAGGCAGCAGCCCGGTCGCTGGGGATTCTCGGTTTGCCAACCGACCCGGACTTGGTACCCCACCTTCCTGAGGACGTCGCGCTCAGCCATGGCCATCTCTTTCGCAAGAAGCCCCAGCGCAGCCTCAGTGGCGTCGCCGTGGTGGCGGTCATGTCCAGCCCGGCTGCCTGCCCCCACGGCAAGTGCGTGTACTGTCCGGGAGGCCCAGACGTGGATGCGCCTCAGAGCTACACGGGCTTCGAGCCGAGCACCATGCGGGCGCGGCAGTTCAACTATGACTCGGCGGCGATCGTTCGCCACCGCCTGGCGGCGCTTGAGGCCAACGGCCACGCCATTGACAAGGTCGATGTGGTTGTCCAGGGCGGCACGTTTCCCGCGCGGGATCAGGCTTACCGCGACTGGTTCATTGCAGGAATCTACCATGGGCTCAATGAAGGCCCGGCGGCCGACGGCGGCGAGCCCTTCGATGCTGAATGGAAATGGCGCTTGATGTCGCCCGAGGCACGCGCCAGCCGCCTCTTGGAGTTGCAGCGTAGAAACGAGGCTGCGCGCTGCCGGTGCGTGGGGTTGACGATCGAGACGAAGCCGGATTGGTGCCTGGAAGAGCACGTCGACGAGATGCTGCGGTACGGCGCCACCCGAGTGGAGTTGGGCTTGCAGGCGCTCGACGATGACGTGCTGGCGTTGACCCATCGCGGCCACACGTTGGAGGACTCCCGGCGTGCGATGGCCATCGTGCGTGATGCCGGCCTCAAGGTGTGTGTGCATATGATGCCTGGACAGCCCCGAAGGCGAAGCCGGAGGGGGGGTCCAGGCCGGACCGAGGGTGCCGAAGGTGCCCTTGCGACGCCTGAACAGCGCCGAGCCCGGAGCCTGGGGGGTCCAGGCCGGACCGGGGGTGCCGGTGGTGCCCTTGCAATGCCTGCAGGGTCCGAGGCGGCCAGCCCGGCCACAACGCCCGGTGACGGCGCCGCGCCCATTTGCGAAACGACCGTGTTCGAGACCGACGAAGAAGAGGACCAACGGGACATTGAGCAACTGTTTGCTGACCCGGCGTGGCGCCCCGACTACCTCAAGGTGTACCCCACCCTCGTCGTACAGGAGGGCGAAACGGCGCTCAAGCGGTGGTGGCAGGAGGGCCGGTACACGCCCTATGACACGGCCACGGCGGCGCGCGTGATTGCCGGGGCCAAGCCCCATGTGGCGGAGTATTGCCGCATCCAGCGGATCGACCGGGACATTCCGACGACCCACGTGGATGCAGGCGTACAGAACAGCAACCTGCGCCAGTACGTGCAGCGGGAAATGGAGGCGGCCGGAACTTCGTGCCGTTGCCTGCGGTGCCGCGAGGTGGGCCAACGCGTGCGAGCCGGTGCGATTGTTGATCCCGACCGGCTTGTCCTGGTGCGGCGCGACTACGAGGCGGGCGGAGGCTTGGAGGCGTTTCTGAGCTTCGAGGACCCGGAGGCAGACGCGGTTGCCGCGTACCTGCGCTTGCGACGGGCGTCCACAGAGGCCCACCGGGCGGAGGTCAAGGGGGCCGGCGGGCCCGTCGCGCTGGTGCGTGAGGTCAAGGTTCCGGGCGTTGCCCAGCCCATCGGAGCCCACGGTGAAGACGGGGCCACGTGGCAGCACCGCGGGCTTGGAAGCAGGCTTTTGCTTGAAGCCGAGCGGGTTGCTGGCCAGTGGGGGTGCCAGCAGGTGGTCATCATGGCCGGCGTGGGCGTGCGGCCCTACTACCGGGACCGTGGCTACATCGACGCGGGACCCTACGTGGCCCGGCAATTGCCGTAGGGCTTGTCGGGTCGTGCCGCGCCCAGGTGCGTCCCCTTTTACGCCCACGAACGCTACTCCACGGCACAGGGAATCCACATGACGACCAGGAGTATCTTCCACCTCGAGAAGTACCCGTTCTTCCTCAACCGGGTCCTGGAGCTCAACCGGCTCTACAACCCCGAGGACGACATTCACGCCCCACTGCAACTCACGGGCGACGACTGGCACGAATTCGCCCAAAAAGCCGACGGCGCGACACCCTCAACTCCGGAGGGCCGGGCGGTCATTGCACGCAAATGCCTGTACAGCCTGCACGCCAACTTCCCCAACGGCGCGCCCATCCACGAACAGATGGCATACCTGGTGCGCGGCTTCACCGCCATGCGCTTGTTCAACGAGGCCAACTTCAGGACCGGGTGGGACTACGCAATGGAGACCGCTCTGCACAACCGCTTCGAGGTCATGGCCAGTGACGCTGACCGCATCGACTTAGCCAACGAGGTCTTTGACCAATGCCAGAACACCTACGGCGACTTCCTGGAAAAGAAGCTGCTGCTGGAACGCGACGACGTGTTCAACTACCTGGCAGAGTGGTTCCACCACCGCGTCGCCTGAAGGCGGCAGGCGGCAAAGCAGGCATCGACGTTCGCCAGATCGACACGTCCTGGGTCGGGCTCAACCCTGCGCAAAGCACGGCGCCCATCCACCTCTACGCGGGCTTGGCGAGCCGAGCGAGCCCTGCCAGGGGACGCCAAGCCTAAAGACCGGCACGCCTGCCGGCTCACCATGAGCGAAACGATCTTCGACGCGATCATCCGGGGAGACATCCCCGCCGCGAAGGTCTACGAGGACGACCAAGCCCTGGCCTTCCTGGACATCAACCCCCTGCGCGAAGGCCACACGCTGGTCATTCCCAAGCGCGGCGCCGCCAAGCTCGCCGAACTCGACGCAGCCGACGCCGGCCACCTGTTGGTCGTTGCCCAACGCATCATCCCCGGCCTGCTCCAAACCGTCGGGGCAACCGATGCCACGTTGGCGATCCACGACGGTCCCGCCGCAGGCCAGGAGGTTCCCCACGTGCACCTTCACGTCATCCCGCGCAAGCCAGGCGACGGCGGCGGCCCCGTCCACGCGCTCTTCACCGAACGCCCCTCGGCCAACCCCGACATGCTCACGGCCCTCGCCGACCGAGTCCGGTCCAAGCTCGCGGAGGCCAACTGATGACCAAGTTCGTTGTTCCCGTCGAAGTTCGCTTCAACGACATTGACGGCATGGGCCACGTCAACAACGCCATCTACCTCACATTCCTGGAACATGCCCGCATGCGCTTCTTCACGGAGGTGGCGGGCAGCCGTGACGAGAAGGACTTCCCGTTCATCTTGGCCCACGCGGCGCTCGACTACAAGTTCCCCATGACCATGGATGCCCAACCCGAGGTGCACATGTGGACCAGCCGCATTGGGGGCAAGTCCTGGGACTTCGACTACGAGATTCGCGGCCGGCGCACAGGCCGCATCTACGCCACCGGCAAAACGGTCCAAGTTGCCTACGACTACCAACTGGAGAAGAGCGATCAACTGGAAGGCGAACTGCGCAAGTTGGTCAAGAGTCTGGAGCCGTAATGGCCAACGGCGCACGCTCTGACCCCACCAAGGCCAAGTCCATTCGCGCCGCTTGGTTCGTCGTACCGCTGGCCGCGTTGTTGCTGCTACTGGTGCTTCTGGGAGCCCGCGACTTGATGCGCAACGCCGAAGAAGGGGGCGCCCGGTGGGAGATCTGGCAGCAGGATGGCCCTGACCCAGAGCGGGATCGGGACCTCATCGGCGGCGGCGACGGATTCAACATCGACCGCTCGTTTCTCCTGCAACCCAACGACTTGATTCTGGGTGGCGGGTTTGCCGGTGCCCTTGACCCCGGCCGCTACGCCATGGAGTTCGTCGTCGGCAACGCCAGTGTCACGTCGGTCACCGTGGACGGCGTGGAGGCCACCTGCATCGAAGGATCAGGCAACGGCACCGCCTCCGGCGCAAGCCTCGTCATCGGGTGGCGCGCCGAACCCAATGGCTGCCGCTTTGCCCTACAGGTGATCCAGGTCGTGGAACCCTCACC
>JBFJVP010000144.1:0-7371 GCA_041624075.1 Thermoplasmatota archaeon
CCACGTGGACGATCCGACCCCATTGGCCCGCGGCCAGGTAGGGTATGACGGCGCGGCTGGTCAGAAACGCACCCCGCAGGTCCACGGCGATCTGGGTCTCCCATGCCTCCAGGCTCAGCTTGTACACTGGACCTCGGCTGACGGCGCCCGCGCAGCCCACCAGGATGTCGATGCCGCCCAGGGCTTCACCTGCGGCGTCCACGAAGCGGGCCACGTCCTGTTCGTCGGACACATCGCCCGGCACCACTGCGGAGTGGCCGCCGACGGCGGCGATCTGCTGAGCCAGGGCCTCCAACTTGGACAGGTCACGCCCATTCAGGGCCACGCTTGCTCCTTCGCGCGCCAGGCGCAGGGCGATGGCCCTACCCAAGCCGCTCGTGGCACCCGTCAGCAGCGCACGGCGCCCATCAAGGCGTTGCAAGCCCGGCATGCGTCGCCCACGTGCCCGTCGCCTCTTATTCCCTCCCCTCGTGGCCCCGGCCGTGGTCCGCGTCGACCTTCCACCAAAGGGCATCCCGCCAGGCAAGGTGACGTTTCATCCGTTCACGGCCCGGAGGGAAGGCGACGCATGGCTGCTGGGGGTTGAAGCAGTCGGCCGCTGGGTCGAGATCAGTATCGAAGGCAAGCGGGCCATCGACTTTCTGCAAGCGGGCATCCCTTGGCAGGAAGTGCCATCTCGCCTCAGGTCCGAGTTCGGTGTAGACTACGACATGCCGGCGTTCTTGCGCCGCCTGGCACCCCTCGGTTTCATTCACACGCTGGGCCCCATGACAGTCTGGGACGGGCGCTCAACCACCGGGACCGGGGCCAGAGCCCGGGGTCACTCCACGGCCCCGGAGGAGGCGGGGGCCTGTGATGGCCCACCCAGTGGCTTGGGATGGCTGCGCGATCCCCGCGCCGTTTTCCCCGTTCTGGCGGTCACGTTGTGGGGCTTGGGCTCGCTGGCATCCAACCCACACCATATCGCTCGGCCGCAGACGGTCCTGTACGCCTCCGAGCCACTTGTGGTGTTGCTCACGTTTCTGCTGGCCGGATGGCTGATCACCTTGGGCCATGAGGCGGCACATTACGCCGTGGCGCGCGCCTACGGGGTCCGCGCCCGCATGCAACTGGGCACCCGGCTCCACTTGCTAGTCTGCGAAACAGATGTCACCAACGCGTGGGGCCTGCCCCGCTGGCAACGGGCGTACATCCTGGCAGCAGGCATTGGCTTCAACCTCATGGTTCTGGCGGGAAGCGAAATCGCCCTGCGTGCGGGACCGCCGCCCTGGCTCGCCAACGCCTTGGGCGTCGTCCTGCTGGTGGATCTCATCCAGTTGGCCCTGCAGGGGCTCGTCTTCCTGCGCATGGATGGGTACTACCTCGTCGTGGCACTGACCAGCGAACGCAACCTGCAAGCCAGGGCCGTCCGGGCCATGCTGGCCACCTGGGGTCGCGGCGAGCCCTGCACATCGTGCCGTGGCCCGGGAACGCGGGCTGGCGACGGCGCCGACTGCCCCTTGTGCACGGGAGGCCGCCGGGCAGGCCCCCGGCGTCGCCGAGTGCTGGCGACCTACGGCCTGGTGACCATCGTGGCCTCAACGCTCCTGCTGGCGTACGGCCTTGCCCTGATGGCCACCATCCTTGTCCCCTTCATGCTACACCTTGCAACCACGGCCATCACTGCCTGGACAGCCGGCCAGTGGTGGCGCACAGCCCAAGCGGCGTTGGTGCTGGGGCTCCTGGTAGCCCAATTGATTGCCGTTGCATGGATCGGTGGACGAAAAGCAACGCTCAGCCTGAAGCATTGGCGCAACCGGCGACGGCCCAGCCCGACCCAGTAGTCGCCTTTGGCTTGATTCAAGAACCCCAGGGGCGTGCCCGTGGCAATGGCCCACCTGAGCGCCTCCTACTCCGTCACGATGCGGCTGCACATCGACAACAAGCCCGGCATGCTGGGCCGGATCGCTACCATCATCGGCGAAGCCGGGGGGTCCATCGGGGCCATCGATACGGTGCGCGTGGAGGACCATGGCCGCATGCTGGTGCGAGACATCACGGTCAACGCTGAGAACGAGGAGCACGAAATCCGACTCAAGAAGGCGGTCAACAAGATTCCCGGCGTCATCGTGCGCTCTGTTTCGGATCGGGTCTTCTTGCACCACCTGGGTGGCAAGATCGAGGTGCTCAGTCGGCTGCCCCTGAAAACCCGCGACGACCTGTCCATCGCCTACACGCCAGGCGTGGCCCGGGTGTGCCGCGCCATCGCCAAGGACCCCTCCACCAGCCATAACCTGACCATCCGCCGCAACACGGTCGCCGTGATCTCCGACGGCTCGGCCGTGCTGGGCTTGGGCAACATCGGCCCCGAGGCGGCCATGCCCGTGATGGAGGGCAAGGCGCAGTTGTTCAAGGAGTTCGGCGGCGTCAATGCATTCCCTTTGTGCATTGACGTGCACGACGTGGACGGCATCGTCCAGTTCGTCAAGCAGGTGGCGCCCACGTTTGGCGGCATCAACCTGGAGGACATCGCGGCACCCACATGCTTCGAGGTGGAGCGTCGCCTCAAGGAGGAACTGGACATTCCCATCTTCCACGACGACCAGCACGGAACCGCCGTGGTCATGCTGGCCGGGCTGCTCAACGCCCTCAAGGTCGTCAACAAGAAGCCGGAAGACATTCGCGTGGTCGTTTCCGGGGTGGGAGCGTCGGGCACCGCGTGCACCAAGATCATGCTGGCCGCCGGCGTCAAGGACGTAGTCGGCTGCGATTCCAAAGGCGTGGTCCACAAGGGCCGCACCGACCTCAACTCGGCCAAGCAGGAGTACGCGGAAATCACCAATCCGCGTGGCGTCACGGGCACGCTGAGGGATGCCCTGGCAGGCGCCGATGTCTTCGTCGGCCTTTCCGCACCGGGGCTGCTCACCCGCACGGACATCGAGACCATGGGCAGCAAGCCCATCGTGTTTGCCATGGCGAACCCCGATCCGGAGATCACGCCGGAAGAAGCAGGAACCGCAGTGGCCGTCATGGCCACCGGTCGCAGTGACTACCCCAACCAGATCAACAACGTGCTGTGCTTCCCCGGCATCTTCCGGGGCGCGCTGGATGCCGGGGCAACCGACATCACGGAAGGGATGAAGGTAGCTGCCGCCCAGGCGATTGCAGGACTGGTGAGCCCGGAGGAATTGTCCGCCGAATACATCATCCCCAGCGTGTTCAACCCCCGCGTCGGCAAGGCCGTCGCGCGAGCCGTCAAGAAAGCTGCCCAGGCAGATGGCGTGTGCCGCACGGCCGCCGAGGACCGCATCAAGTTGTAGGACTAGCACCCGTCTACTCCCCTTGCGACAGCCCGCCCGGGCAAGCCCTTTGAAATGCCAAGGGATTCGCCCCCCATGCGATACCCTGCCGGCTGGTTGACGATCGTGTTGCTGATGGCGCCAGGCTGCTTGTTCGAGGACGATGGTGAATTCTTTACCGGTTATGTGGACGGCGTTACCATGACCGCCCGCCACGACAGCTACGCCCACGGATGGTGTTTCAGTAGTAACGGCGGCGGTGACGGCCGTTGCCACTGGGTGCAAGTGACCGTCGACAACACCGTCAACGAGAACGACCTTGATGTCTCCACATTCCACTGGAGCGGCGTCGGCTCCGACGGCGGCGTTTACGAAAACCCCACCGTTGACGGCCCGGACGCCATCGCTGCGGGAAGCCGTGGGACTCTCCGCGTGGGTTTCGAAGTCGGTGACTCGGTCAGCATCGACAGGGTGCGTTTTGGGGCGTTTGACGATATCTACATGCAAGCAAACGTGTAGGCGGTCTTGGTGGCTACGCCGTCAACGGCCCGGTGTGCGACCATCGGGAAGAGCACTGACGCGTGATGGTTGTCACCCCTGCGAATTCGCTACTGCGTCGTTGGCATATCCAGCGTCGCGGATTTTTCCGCCCGCGACCCACATGGTGCCGGAGGCACCCACAGCACGGCGCCCTTTCAGGCGCGAAGCTGCTTCGGACGGCCCAAGGCAGGGGTTTTCAACACAATCCAGTGCATTCAGGGCGTGCAACGGGAGTGACTGCACAAGGCACGCCGACCCTTATTCGTGGGGCCCTCCAGCTCTGCCAAGCGATCGGCGACCCGGTGCGAGGGTCACTCGGGCCGCGGCGCGAGTCAAGGCAGCCACCCACCTGCCGCTTGGTCCTTCGGCTGGACGAATCGTTAAACGGCGGTCGCCGGTTGGTCCGGTGGTGCTGGATTGACGATGCGTGCGCTACCCCTGACGCTGACGGTTCTGCTGGCCAGCACCGCCCTGCTCTCCACCATGCCGGGTGGCGCTGCACCGAACGAGGTGCGCGAGGCGTCGCCCATCGCCGTACTCGCCGAGCGCTACGCGGACCAATTTGACTCCATGCCGCTGCCGGAAGGCCTTGACGCGGTGGAGGCGGCGCATTACCGGTACTACGAGCAGAACGTGCTGGGCCGTTCCCCGGCTGACTGGGTGGCTTGGGTCAACCAAGCCTTCGGGCAGCCAAGCAGCAGTGCACTGCCGGCGCCGTCGCAATTGGTCAATGACCTGATTCGATTGTACGATCTGGTTGGCGTTGACTTTGGCGTTTCAGACCTGGTTGCCATCGAAAAGCAAGCCATGGCTCTACCGGGCCCAGTGGCGGGGCCGTTTGCGGCGTTGGTGCATGTGGTTGTTGACGCGTACGCGGGGCAGGCATCCTTGGCGGCGTCGCTGGCCCAGCGCTTCCCCACAAGCGGTGACTTGGATGTCCTGGTCACACGGGGCGAGCGGGACGCCATGGCCACGCGGGCCCAGGGCATCGTCGCGGCGATTGCGGAGTTCCAGGCTGCCACGCAAACCGTGTGGCCCGAGTTGAGCGTCGCCTTTGCAGGCCAGGATGCGCCGCTGTTCGTCGATCCGGAAGGCCTCGTTGTGCTCGGGGGCCCCGGTGACGGAACGCACGCGCCCGGCGGGGCCTACCCCGACCCGGTGTTATCGATCGACCCGTCGGGCAACGACCTCTACCTGCATTCGGCAGGCGGCGCAGACCCCTCCGGTTTCCTCAGCCATGGAAGCAATTCCGTTCTGGTGGGCGGCAATGGCATCGCCTTGTCGGTCGTTGCCGATCTTGGCGGCGATGACCAGTACCTGTACGATGGCCCGGTGTCCGTGGTGCACGGCTCCGGTTCAATTGGTGGCATGGGAATCCTCGTCGATTCCGAGGGGTCCGACACCTACTCGGCCACATTCACACGGACTACCTCCGGCCCGTGCTCAATCTGCACCCTATCCTACTTCGACGGAGGTGCCCAGGGCCACGGCTTTGGCGGCTACGGCCTTCTGTTGGACGCAGCCGGCAACGATCATTATCAATTCGACTTTGGCTCCACGACGGGGCGCTGCGTGTGGGCGTTTGGGCAGGGCTTCGGCGCTGCCGGCGGCTTGGGCATCGCGAGCGACTTGGGCGGTGACGACAAGTGGCATTCTGTGGGTTTTGGCATCACGGGCGGCGATCGGTGCTGGGGCTTCGGCGGAGCCTCCGCGTTCCTGGGCCAATATGTGCAGGGCGTCGGCTTTTACGGCGGGGTAGGCATCATCAACGATGCCGGACTGGGAAACGACGACTACTATGCGTACATGGAGTCCAAGACGGTTGACTATTACTCCCAGGGCTTTGGCGCATTCGGCGGCCTCGGCGTGCAGTACGATGACGGTGGCGACGACGACTACTACGCGGTGGAGAAGGCCTTGAATCCCTGGATCAACCCCACGCTCAACTGCGCGTTTGGGACTGCCAGTGCGGGCGGCGTGGGCGTTTTCGTGGATGTGGCCGGCAACGACAGTTACTTCGGGGACACCGTCAGCCCCCGGGGCGCAGAAACCATGAATGAAGGCTTTGGCGGCATCGGTGCCGCTTATGGCCTGTTCCTGGATCTAGAGGGCGACGACATCCACATCATGGAAGCCCACGGCGGCACCTTTTCGGGCGTTGCTGGCCGCGGCGAAGCGTTGCAGCACGGCAACATCATTGGCAATTACCTGGACGCCGGGGGCCAGGACGTGTACGTCGGGCCGGGCCACGACGGTGGCATCTGGCTTGGCGGTGCAGATCTCAATCTCCTTGACTTTCCCTAGGACGTGAAAACCATGCAGATCTCGAAGACAACCATTTTGCTTGCAACGCTCAGCCTCTGGGTTTCTGGCGGCGCCGCCACCCCGGCAGCGTGCGTCGACACCTGTGAAATCGGCAGCCACGGTTTGGGTTACATTCCGCCTGTGGCGGAAGTGGACAGCGGGGCAGCCATCGTTTGGACATCGATGGACACGTTCCACATCACCGCTGACGGCGCGCCCGGCAACCCGGCTGGCACTTGCTTCTTTGTCGATCACCACACGTCCTACCCTTCGACCCCCGTCACGTTTGACTTCGACGGCTCGGTTGTAACGGCCACGGTGGATGGCGTAACGAGCGAGTGCGCGGGTGCGCAGGCCCTGCCTTCGGGCGCGGCACTGCTGCAGTACTACTGCGTCATCCACCCGAACATGCGCGCCGCACTCATCGTCAACGCGGCGTAATACGCGTCATTGCTTTGCCGTCTTTTTCCTAATTTTCTTTACGTCACGCCTCGCGCAGCCATCGGCCCATCCCGGGCCCGACGGCCCGTTGGAGGGACTTGGGCTTGCGCAATTTCGAAAAGTGCCTCATTCCGGCTATAACCCCACGCGTGCCAGTTTGACGTCCTCACAGGAGGAAGCCCATGAAATCCACAACCCCACTTTTTCGTTTGTGCGCGCTTGGCGTGGTCGCCATCTTGGCTGCAGGCGGCTTGGCGGCCGCCCAGATCCAGGATCGGCCGGCAACCGACGCCCCTCAGGACCGTCTAAGCGTCAGCCCGTTTGACACCGAACGGATCCTACCCGGTCCCCGCGACGCGTCTGAATCCCACCCCTGCCACCGCATCGCCAACGCCTACCACCACGCCTTGCGGGTGAGCCAGTGGCTGGACCACGCCACCGCGCAGGCCGACCGCGTCGGGGCCATGCTGGCGGCCCAGCACGCTCGTGTTCTGGAAGCGCTGGCGGAAGGCAATGTGACGGAGAACCAGACGACTCACTTGGAGCGTGTTTTGGAACGCATCGAGCGGGCCCAGATCCTCGTCGGAGAGCGGCTGGAGCGCCTGGGGGCTGCATCCGAGCAGGTGGCGCAGCGCATCGGGGTCTTGCAGGGCCTCGTGGAGCGTTGCCGGGACTGGCATTCGCTGGACGGGCACAGCGCGGATGGCGTTGAGCCACAGGGCCGTGATCTTGCTTCTGCCACCGGCATCAAGGGCATCCAGCGGGCGCCGTAGGGCGCCGCCGGGCCGCCGTTTGGGCGGCCCCCCCC
>JBFJVP010000145.1:0-7371 GCA_041624075.1 Thermoplasmatota archaeon
CCATCACGAGTGCTGCTGCCGCCATGGCCAGTGCGGCAACGCTGGTGTGTCTGGAGCAGGCGAGGTTGCTGCCGCGTTCGCCGGCCGAGACCAGCCATGCAAAGAGGGCGCTGACCAGGACCATGATGACGTTGAAGTCCCAGTCGAGGCCGATGACCAACTCGGCGATGGCGAAGACGGCGCCCATGAGGGCCAGGAATCCAACGGTGTACCCCAGGGACATGAGCAGGCTCTTGCGGTTGTCTTGGTCCCGGTCACGGCCTAGGCTTACGGCGTGGGCATTCCAGATGGCCCCCGTGGTCGTGATGCCTGCGGCTACCCAAGGAATCCAGAGCAGGGCAAGTAGCCACGGCAATCCCTGCGCTTCAGCCCAGTCGGTGGCCGATCCATACGTCAGGAAAATGCCGGCAGTTGCAAGCCCCCAGATCATGTTGGTCAGGCCGGCGGCCCGGCTGCTCAGCCTCTCTTCGTACCCTTCCAAGCCCCGCAGTGCCTGGGCGGCTTGCAGGGGGGTCAGTTCGCTTTGGGTGGGCTCCATGGGGCGGCCATGGGGCCTACGTGCTTGAGGGTGGCTGGAACTTTGGCTGGGAAAGTTGCGCTGGACGGCCCGGCTAGCGGGACCTCTGGGACCGACGTGGTGGGGGGCGTCGGTGGTGCATCCATATGCTCGCGGCGGCAATTGCCATGGCAACTGGCGCGCCCGCCCAGGCGTGGGGGAACTGGTCCAGGGAGACGTGGAGGAGAAACACGTCCATCCAGGCCTCGTGGTCCCATGCTTCTCCGGTGGTGGCCAGCCCCGCGAACCAGATCAGGTCGGGAATGACCATGTACGCGTACCCGGCCAGGGCCCAGAGTGCCCATGTGGCGGGAGTTTGGCGTCTTGGCCGTCGCACCAGGCCCGCCAAGGCTCCAGCAACGATGCCTGCCGAGGCACCATACGCTAGGTGCCAAGCAAAGTGGTCCAACGCCTGCTCGTGCCAGTAGGACACGGTGCTGACGACGAGGACAAGCACCCAGGCGCCGGCGGCGAACCGGGGTCCCGTGGCCCGCATGCGTCAGTTGCGGCGGCGAGCCACGAACGCGACAACGACCAGACCTGCCGCGACCAAGGCCACGCCGGGGCCCGGAACGTTGCGGTTGGGTGGAATCTCCTTGGTAGCGGGCACCTTCACGGCGAAGTCGCCGGTCTCCACGGCGACCTCAACGAAGCATGTTCCCCCGCAGTCAAACTCGACAATGCCTCCGCGGATCAGTTGGGCGCCCATGAAGGTGTTCTGCTGCTCCGCCTTGATCGTGAAGGTGTTGTTGCCCTGCTGCCATCCGGCAAAGTTGGCGGTTGCGATCCACCCGCCGAAGGTCTCCTCGTCGTACCGCAAGGGCAGCTTGCGGTCGAAGCCAAAGTCCAGGTAGACGGTGCGCAGCGGAGGATCGGTGGGGTCCACCTTGACGACTAGGGTATCTGTGGCGTCGTCGATCCTGTTGTCGGAGGGGGGCGTGTAACGGATGGCGCGACTGCTGACGGAAAAGTTGCCTGTGGCGCTGGATTCATGCCCCTTGGCGTCAATGGCCGTGGCCACGTAGGAGTAGCGCGCTGCGGGCAAGTCGGCGTTGTACACATAGTGGCCGTTGCCGCGATCGGTCAGGTCCGCTTCCGTTGCAATCAGCGTTGACCCCTTGGTGACTTCGAAGTTGAAGGTCTCGATGCGGCCGTTGTCGATGGCGAAGATCTCCAGGTGTACGGGCGTGCCAACCTGCTGGACTGGTGGCAGTGCAAACACCTCCACCTCGGGCGGCGCCACGTCCGTGATGGGGGGGTTGATGAGGATCATGAACAACGCCAGCCATGTGAAGAAGAACAGGAAACCCGTGCCGGTCCATTCCTTGCGGCCAAAGTGGGCGATGTCGGCACCCAGCATCGGGAAGAGGAACTTGAGCGCGTAGCCGAAGGCGGCACAGATCAGGAGCCCGATGTACCACGCGGTCTTGGCGCCGTCCATGTACGCCAGGATGCCCCACGACAGCAGCGCCGCCACGATGCCCCATACGAAGAGGATGGTTGTGGTTCGAAAGGACACCATTTCCTTGTGAATGAAGGCGTCCTCGTCGAAGTCCGGGGGAATGAACTCGTAGTCCTCTCCGGCCTCCGGCTCGTCCTTCTTGTCCCGCTTGGCCACGGCCGCGCGAGGGAGGTCCCCTTTAAAGATATGCGGAGCCTCGCGGCGCCCTGTTGACCCCCGCTTCCCAGGAGAAACAGGCGCCCTCGGTGCGCATCAAGGACGGCGTTACCAACGTGGATGTGGCTGCGCTGGCAGCGGACCTGCGGGACCAGTTGGTGGGCGCCCGCTTCGATAAGGCGTTCCAGCCGGCCAAGGACCAGGTGTTGTTGCGTTTCCGCCGCAAAGGCACTGGTCGTCAGGATCTTTTGTTTGAATTGGGGCGTTTTGCCACGATCACGCGTCGGCCGCCGGAGAACCCCAACAACCCGAGCATGGTGGCCAAGATCCTGCGCAACACGTTCGGCAACGCCCGGGTTCGAGGGGTTTGCCAGATCGGCTTTGACCGGCTAATGCGAATCGACTTGGAGCGCGGCGACGGCCAGCGCGCCGTGGTCCTGGAACTGTTTGGTGACGGCAACCTCATCATCCTCGACTCCGAAGGTGTCATCGAGTTGCCCATGCGGGGCGGCGACTTTGGCGCCCGACGGGTGCGCAAAGGGGAGATCTACCAGCCCCCGCCGGGTGGATCGCGACCGTTTGAGATGGATCTGGCGGCCTTGCGGCGCGCTGGCGGCGAGGCCAAACGGGATCTGGTGCGGTTCCTGGCGCTCGACTTGGGCTTCGGGCCGCTCTGGGGCGAGGAGTTGTGCCTGCGTGCCGACGTGGTGAAGTCCGCCAAGCCGGGCCAGCTGACCGACGACCAGTGGGCAGCCATCCACGCGGCCATCCAGGACCTGCACGCGGCCATCGAAAGGGCCGACCTGACGCCCGCCGTGGTGTTTGAGGGCGAAACCGCCGTCGACGCCGTGCCGTTCGTCATGCAACGCTACCCGCGGCCCGACTTTGCGTACGAGGAGTCCAATTCCTTCGTGGAGGCATTGGACACCTTCTTCGTGGGCGGTGACGAACAAGGGGACGACGAACTGGACGATCCGCGACGCGGCCGCTTCGAGGAGGCGCGGGGCAAGCTGCAACGGCAGTTGGCGCAGATGGAGGGCGCCATCGCCGGCTTCGAAGAGGAGGAGGCCGCTGAACGCGTTCACGGCGACACCCTGTACGCCTCGTTCCAGGACGTGCAGGCGTTGCTGGATAACCTGAGCAAGGCGCGGGAGACCCGGTCCTGGCAGCAGATCGCCCAAGTGCTGGCCGATGGTCGCGCCGCCGGCAATCCGGCCGCCCAGATGGTCGTCGACCTGCGGCCCCACAACGGCACCGCAATCCTGGCCCTCACCACGACCGAGGGGGAGCCCCGCGAGGTAGAGATCGATTTGCGAAAGTCGGTACAGGAGAACGCCGACGACCACTACACCGCGTCGAAGAAGGCGCGCAGCCGCCGCGAAGGTGCGGCCAAGGCTGTGGCCGAGACCCGCAAGCGCCTGGAGGACCTGGAGAAGGCGGGGCTTGACGCATTTGGCAAGGCCCCCGAGCGGCGCGAGCGCGTGAGCCGGCACTTCTGGTTCGAAACCTACCGGTGGACTATCACTCCCGGCGGCTTCATCGCCGTGGGTGGCCGCAGCGCGCCCCAGAACGACGCTGTGGTGAAGAAGTACATGAGTCCCGGCGACCGGTACGTGCACGCGGAAATCCACGGCGCACCGAGCGTCGTCGTGCGCACACCCGACGGCAGCGCCCGGGATATCGCCGAGGAGGACCTGCAGGCCGCGTGCCACTTCGCCGCGTGTGCCAGCCGCGCGTGGCGAACGTTTGGCCAGGCCAGCGCCTACTGGGTGACGCCTGAGCAGGTCAGCAAGACGCCTCGCAGCGGCGAGTTCGTGCCTCGCGGCGCGTGGATCATTCACGGCAAGCGCAACACCATCGGCCACCTGCCCATGGTATGGGCAGTCGGAGAGGTGGCATTCGCCAACGATGGCCGCCCCATGACGCCGGAAGAGGCCGAGGCCTCCGACCGGGAACCAATCCCGAAACTGGTGGGCGCCACCCCGGACACCATCCGGCGATACGCCAAGCGGTGGGTCGTGATGGAACCGGGCGACGTGGGCGCAAACGACGCCGCCGTCACCCTCGCCGCCTCCTTCGGGGCCACCGTGGAGGAATCCCAGGCAACACTGCCCGGAGGGTCCATCCGCTTCACCGAGTGGCACGGCGTGCGCCAGGCCACCAGCGACGGGGAGGATGACTCGTGAGGGTCTTGAAAGAGGACCAGCGCGCCGGCACGCTGAAGCTGCAACTGGACACCCTGGACGACTTGTGGACCCTGCGCAACCTGCTGCAGGAGGGAGACCTGGCGACGGCCGAGACCACGCGCACCATGGAGCAGCAGGAGGACCTGGTTCGCGCCGGCAAGGCCGAGAAGAAGCACATGGTCTTGGGCGTGCGCGTGCAGACGGTGGAGTTCCACGACTTCGCCGACCACCTGCGTGTCCACGGCCTGATCGAGACCGGTCCCCAGGATCACGGCAAACACCACACCCTGACGCTGACTGACGAACCGGGAACCTGGATCGAGATCCACAAGAAGGGCGGCCTGCGGCAGATGCATCGGGACATGGTGGAGGAAGCGGTTGGTGCCACGAAGCGGCCACAAGTCATCCTGCTGGCCATTGACGACTCCGAGGCCCAGTTTGCCTTGCTCAAGAGCTACGGAGTGCAGATGCTGGGAAGCCTCCCCGCCGGCGGGCAGGGCAAACGGTTTGCCAACAAGGGCGCCAAGGAGGCGTTCTACGATGAGGCGCTCAAGAGTCTCGCCATCCTGCGCAAGGACCGCACGACGCCGCTCTTGGTCGTGGGGCCGGGTTGGTGGCGGGAAGAGTTCATCGACCACGCCAAGACCAAGGCGCCCGAATTGATCCAGGGAGCCCTGACGGATGGCACCAGCCAAGGGGGGCGGGCCGGCGTTCAGGAAGCCCTGCGCCGGGGCCTCGTGGAATCGGTCGCCCGCGACAACCGGGT
Source organism: Thermoplasmatota archaeon (assembly GCA_041624075.1). Lineage (GTDB taxonomy): Archaea > Thermoplasmatota > E2 > JACPAO01 > JAHFTW01 > JBFJVP01. The sequence goes on from JBFJVP010000145.1 coordinate 5,127, forward strand.
GGCCGAAGAGACAAGCAAGGTGGAGGAGGTGTTCACCCGCATCGCCACCGATGGCCTGGTTGCCTACGGTCCGGACGAGGTCCTGCGGGCGGTCACCATGGGGGCCGCCGAGGAGGTGCTGGTCACCGACGACCACGTCCGCGCCGGCACGCACGACGAGATTCTCCACCAAGCCGACCAGACCAGGTGCCACGTCCACGTGGTCGCCACCAACCACGACGCCGGGGCCCGCCTGGCGCAGATCGGGGGAATCGGGGCGCTGTTGCGGTTTGCCACCGGTTGATTGCGTGGCTGAACACGAACCCTGGGGGCTGCGCAACCGCCACGGCTAAGCCCGGCACGGCGCTGGGCGCCGCATGAACTCCGCTGTTCGGGCCGCCCTCGTGGGCTTGGCCGTCGCCAGCTTGCTCACCGTTGCCCTGCCCGCCGACGAACCCGTGGCCAGCGCCTGCGGCTGGGACGAGGACATCATCGACCTTGGCACCGTGCACGTCTACATGATCTGCACCCAGCCCCACGTTGATGTTCACCCCGACCGCGACCCCAGCATCCTCGGGTAACCTGAGAGCACTCCCTTTCCCCCCTGATCCTGTTTTTTGAAGAGCCCTGCAAACCATGCGGTCGGCGTGGGCTGCCCATGCAATGCGGTTGCATCGGCGCCACTGCTTTATCGGACGCCTTGGTGGGTCGGATATGGCTTCAGCCACGATTCTGCGCGGCGCCCTCTTGGGCCTCGCGGTCGCCAGCCTGCTGACCGTTGCCCTTCCCAGCGAGGACCCGGTGGCCAGTGCATGCGGCTTCAACGGCGACCTCGTCGACTGGGGCATGGTCCATGTGTACCTGGAGTGCACGCGGCCTCAGGTGCGCGTGTACCCAGACCGTGACCTGGATCTGCCCATCGATCCCTGGTAAACCAAGGGCCTGGGCTGGCACCTTTGCGCCAGCCCCCTGACCGGAGACGCCGCCTCAGGGCGCGTAGAACTCCTGGCACAACAGAGCATCAGCCGATGACTGGGGCTCGACGGTAAACGTGTACTCGCCGATTTGGAGATTCCATGGTGAGTAGATTGTGTGCAGCTCGTCGTTGCTGATGCCTGCGCTACTTCCCTGCACGGTCGCCCGGCCGATGCGCTCCACATAGAGCACTTCTCCTGCAGGTGATGACACGGTCACCGTGGTCGCCGGATCGATGGACACGTCGGCTGGCCACTTCAGGCGCAGGAATAGTGGCGGCCGCTCCGCGTGCATGCCGTGGCTCAGGGTGTGCTCAACCAAGACTGGCTCGGCCATGCGGATGACGCGACCGCCATCTGGAAGCGGCGCGCTCGAGATCATTCCCAGAAAGCCGTTGACCATCCGGTCGGCGTAGAACGTGTATGTGCCGGGTCCGTCGGTGGGCACCACGAGACGGTCGGCGGTGTCGTTCCACTGGTACTCGCGGTGAATGACCCGGCCCGCAGGCGTCGTTAGAAGGAACGAGGCCAGCACGGGCTCGCCGTCGTCGCCGGGCTGCGACGTAAACAGCAGCGACTTGGTCTCTTGGGGCACGTCGAAGGTGTAAGCGAAGTGGGGCGTCAGGGCGTTTGATCCGAAGCTCAGGTCCACGTGGATCTCGTAGTCGAGACTGGGGCCGCCGATGTATTCGGAGCACTCGACGCCGATCAGCATTTCCCCGCCGGTGCCGACGCTCACGTCGATGCGCTTCTCGATGGCCCAGGAGGCGGAGTTCCAGCCGCCGTCATCGTACCGACTCGTGCCGCTGGTTGTGCCGGGTACACTGATCCACAGGTCCAGGTCCGCTTGGTTGCCCACGTCGGGGTTGAACACCAGCTTGGAGTGGATCTCGACGGGCATGCCCTGCGGCACTTGATCCGAAAAGTCGAACACTCCGAGGGGAGCCATGTTGATGCGGGTGGCACCCGTGTCCTGGGGGGCCTCGTAGCCGCATTGGTCTGGCGCAACGCTGCCCGCGAAGTGGAGTTGCACGGGATCCAGGGCGGGCAGGTTCTGTTGGCCGTCGATGATGTAGATGGCTCGCTCGGCGTCGCTGATTTCGCGCGCCAGCTTCGAGCCGCCCTGGCTCACGTCCCTGAGGTGGAAGTCTGGCACCTCCGGGTCCTCGCCGCCGGTGACCGCCGCCATGCCGCCCTTCTCCATCACTGGCGCCGGATCTTCGCTGCACCCAGCCAAAGCCATGGCCATCAGGACCATCCAGCACAGGATGCTACGGCGGTTCATGCGGATC